>NZ_JBMLTR010000045.1:0-10947 GCF_049239865.1 Aquidulcibacter sp. | reverse complement strand
GCAATCGCCATGGCTTTGCGGGCAATGGTCTCAGCGTCGAGGTCTTGATCATAAAGAGCGCGGGCAGCCGCCAAGGCATAACCGCCGCCAGACCCGATGGCGGCAACCGCATGGTCGGGTTCCAGCACATCGCCCGTGCCAGTCAGCACATAAGTGCCTTCTTTATCGGCACAAATCAGCATGGCTTCTAGGCGACGCAAATAGCGGTCTGTCCGCCAATCCTTGGCCAGCTCCACACAGGCGCGCAGCAATTGATTGGGAAAGCGCTCTAGCTTGGCTTCGAGGCGTTCGAACAAGGTGAAGGCGTCCGCGGTCGCCCCAGCAAAGCCCGTCAACACAGTTCCGCCCGCTAAGGTGCGTACCTTACGCGCGCCATGTTTCATGACGGTATTGCCAACCGAGACTTGGCCGTCGCCGACAACGACCACTTTGCCGCCTTTTCGCACTGCCAAAATCGTTGTGCCGCGCCAGTCGGCGGCGGGACGTTCAAAATCGCTCATGCCTATGTAATGGCGTTTGTGGGGGCTGACTTCAAGGCGCGCGCGTACCACTTAGCTGGTACGGCGCAGTCCTTCGATGCTGGGTGCAGGGCTTAGGCCATCCGCGCGGGCCGCCCAATTGCGGGCATGGGCTTCAAATTGATCTGCCGACATGGGTGAGCCAAACAAATAACCTTGGCCCAAGGTTGCGCCCCGTTTCTTTAAGAATGCGGCTTGTTCTTGGGTTTCAACCCCTTCAGCCACGGTCTCATAATTCAGCCCGCCTGCCATCGCGATGATGGTTTCAATCATGGTAGGCGCGTTGCGGTCCTTGCCTAAGGCGCGGATAAAGCTTTGGTCGATTTTAAAGACGTCAAACGGCATGCGGGTGAGAGCTGCCAAATTGGAATGCCCGGTCCCAAAGTCATCAATCGCGATCCGCACACCCTTGTTGCGCAAGGGCTCTAGCAAGCGGATTACTCGGTCTGGATTGCTCATGGCGATCGATTCAGTGATTTCCAGCTCAAACAAGGACGCAGGCAGGCCCGTTTCAGCCAAGATACTCTGTACCTTGGCCGTAAAATTATCGTCATTGAACTGCATGGCCGACACATTGACCGCGACCCGGAGTGCAATGCCTCGGCGCAGCCAAGCAGCAGCCTTCTTCGCCGCATCGCGCATGATGTAATCGCCCAAAGGCGCGATCAAGCCCGTCTCTTCGGCGGCGGTAATAAATTTCGTGGGTGACACCATGCCCTGGGTTGGGTGGTTCCAGCGCACTAGGGCTTCGCAGCCGTGAATGCGTCCTGTCCCCAAATCTACTTTTGGCTGGAAGTAGGCCATGAACTGGCCCTGCTCGATCCCGGCGCGAATTTCGTTTTCTAGCACCAGCTTTTCCAGCGCGCGCTGGTTCATCTTGCGGGTGAAGAACACGCTGCGGTTGCGACCGCCGTTGCGGGCGTGGCTGAGCGCTAGGTCTGCCGAGCGCAAAACCTCTTCGCCTGTCTCGCCGTCCTGCGGGAAGATGGCGATACCGGCGCAAGCGCCCAACACGATACGGTGGCCGCCAAGTTCGAAGTGCTGGCGCAGACCAGCCGCCACCAATTGGGCAAAGCGTCCGGCTTGGGTCGGATCATCAATATCGGGGATCAGCACGGCGAATTCAGAAATCCCAGTCCGCGCCAACAGGGCGGGCCGCGCGATACAGGTCTGCAAGCGCACGATCCGGTCCGATGCCCGCACGGCAGCCGACAGGCGCTCTGCCACAAGGCCCAGCAATTCTTCGCCCGCAATCTGGCCAAGGGTTTCTTGCACGCGAATGAACTTATCGACGTCGATGGAGATCACGGCACCGACCAGATTATTCGCCGCATTGGACTTTGCCGCTTCATCCGTCTCCTGACGGAAGCGGTCACGGTTCGGCAATTCAGTGATCGTGTCCACAAAGGCCAATTGCTGAATGCGCTTCATCGATGCGTCCAAGCGCTGCATCATGCGGTTCAAGGCACGGGCCAGAATTTCAAGTTCATCGCCAGACCGGATGTCGAGACGAACGCCTAAGCGCTTCAGATTTGTCTGTTGGGCAAATTCGGTCAGGTCGCGCAGGGGATCTGTGATGCGGTTCACGAAAGCATAGAAGGCAGCAGTGGCTAGAACCAGAGACAGGGTCGACCCGCCAATCGCAAAGGCTAAGGCACGACCATAGCCAATCGTAAAGCTCAGCATCACGATCATGCCCAACATCACAAGACTCATCAGGCCGAGGAAAGCTAAGGTCAGCTTCCCAGCTAGGGTCTTCAGAATGTTTTCCAGCCAGTCTTTCACTAAACTCTTCGCCTAAACGTTCTGCTTGCGACGACAACGCCAACAAGTTCCCAGAACTACTTTTCCTGTTTGCACACATTAGGTTGACGTGGCCTTAATCTGCCTGCCGCACATGCAGACTGTAACCAGCGTGATCTCCGGTTTCTTTTGTCTTCCCAAAGCGCTAAGAGGGGGCCGTTCGCGCCAAACAATGGCGCGCTCACCTAGACCACCAGCGGAAAGATTTCATCGTGCGAACGGCCACCATTCAGCGCAATACGAAAGAGACGCAAATCTCTGTCACCATGAATTTGGATGGGACAGGCATTGCCAAGGTTTCGACCGGCATTGGCTTTTTTGACCATATGCTGGAAAGCTTTGCCAAGCATGCGCTGATTGATCTGACCGTTGAGACCAAGGGCGATTTGCATATCGATATGCACCACACGGTTGAAGACACTGGCATCGTCATGGGCCAAGCCCTCAAAAGCGCTTTGGGCGACTTTGCAGGCATCCGTCGCTTTGGCCATGCCTATATCCCGATGGACGAAACTTTGTCGCGCGCCTCGATTGACTTGTCCAACCGGCCTTATCTGGTTTGGAACGTCCATTTTGAGCGTCCAAAGGTCGGTGAGATGGACACTGAATTGTTCAAGGAATGGTTCCACGCCTTTGCGGGCAATGGTGGCCTGTGCCTGCATGTCGAGAACCTCTATGGGCAGAATACGCACCATATCATCGAGAGCTGCTATAAAGCCCTCGCACGCGCCCTAAGGGTGGCCATTGAAATTGATCCCCGATTGAATGGGGCGGTCGCCTCCACAAAGGGCGTCCTTTAAGGCACGGAAATGCTTACCTTAATTGACTATGGCTCTGGCAATCTTCGCTCGGCGGAGAAGGCGTTGGTTGCAGCCGGTGCGCGCGATGTCTGTGTGACGGCTGACCCGGACCGCATCGCTAAAGCCGATCAAATCGTCTTGCCCGGTGTGGGTGCCTTTGCCGATTGTGCGGCCAATCTGGCAGCCGTCGACGGCCTGCGCGAAGCTTTAGAGACTCGCGTACGCGGGGAAGGTGCGGCCTTCTTGGGTATTTGTGTTGGGATGCAGCTTTTGGCCGATGTGGGCATTGAATTTGGCTCAACCCCAGGCCTTGGCTGGATCGGTGGTCAGACCTCGGTCATTCAACCGGGCTCGGCAGAGCTGAAAGTGCCCCATATGGGCTGGAACACCGCTGAGCCAACTGCCAGTGCGGTGTTCGACACCGCTTGGGGCGGCGCGCAAGACGTCTATTTCGTCCATTCCTTTGCGTTTCGCGCCGCACACGAGGCCGATGTAGCCGCTTGGTGCACCTATGGTGCGGATCGGTTTGCCGCGGCTGTCCAGAAAGACAATATTATGGGCGTGCAATTCCACCCCGAAAAAAGCCAACGCGCGGGCCTCGCTTTGTTGGAAGAATGGCTGAAACAATGATCCTCTATCCCGCAATTGATTTGAAAGATGGACAGGCTGTTCGCCTTTATAAGGGCGACTTTGCCCAGATGACCGTGTTTGATACCGACCCGTCCGCGCGCGCTGCTAGCTTTGAGGCGATGGGCTTTGGCTATCTCCATATTGTGGACCTAGACGGTGCCTTGAAAGGGGCCGGGGCCAATCTCGACGCCATTGCCGCCATTCGCGCCCGGACCAGCCTGCCCATGCAAGTGGGCGGTGGCATTCGCGACCTGAAGGCGATTGAAAAGGCGCTCTCAATGGGCGTTACGCGCGTCATCTTGGGCACGATTGCCGCTAAACAACCCCAATTCGTGCGCGACGCGGCCAAGGCCTTTCCGGGCCAAGTGGCCGTGGGCATTGATGCCATCGACGGCATGGTTGCGGTTGAAGGTTGGGTGGAGACGACCAATCTCGCCGCGCTCGATCTCGCCCGTCAGTTTGAAGATGCGGGCGTTGCCGCCTTGATCGTCACCGATGTGGGTCGTGATGGGACCAAGACGGGGATCAATATTGACTTCACGGGTGCAATTGCAGACGCCGTTGGCATGGATGTCATCGCCTCGGGCGGCTTGGCAGGTGTGCAAGATATCGTCGCCCTAAAAGCCCGTCCCGGTAAGCCAGTTGCGGGGGCCATTTTGGGCCGTGCGCTCTATGATGGCTTGATTGACCCTGTCGAAGCCTTGAAAGCCGCCGCATGAGTCTGAAAGTTCGCATCATTCCCTGTCTGGATGTGAAGGACGGACGCGTCGTGAAGGGCGTGCAGTTCGAAGGGCTGCGCGACGCCGGCGATCCGGTAGAGCAAGCGCAATTTTATGATGGCGAGGGGGCCGATGAAATCTGCTTTCTCGATATCTCTGCTAGCCATGAAGGGCGGGGCACTTTACTCGATGTGGTGCGACGGACGGCTGAAGTCTGCTTCACGCCTTTGACAGTCGGTGGCGGCGTGCGCACGACCGACGACTTCCGTGCCCTATTGCTGGCCGGGGCCGACAAGGTCGCCATCAATACGTCCGCCGTCAAAGACCCTAGTTTGGTAACAGCGGCCGCGCGGCGCTTTGGGGCGCAGTGCGTGGTGGTCGCCATTGATGCCAAGCAAACCGGCCCCGAACAGTGGGAGATTTTCACCCATGGCGGCCGCAATCCAACTGGCATTGACGCTTTGGCCTTTGCCAAAGATGTCGTCGAACGTGGCGCTGGGGAACTTCTGGTCACCTCCATGGATAAGGACGGCACCAAATCGGGCTATGATCTGGCACTGACTCGCACCATTGCCGATGCGGTGTCCGTGCCGGTGATTGCCTCTGGCGGGGTGGGCAATTTAGACGATCTGGTGGCAGGCATCACCCAAGGCCATGCCAATGCCGTTCTAGCGGCATCGATTTTTCACTTCAGAACCCATACACTGGCAGAGGCACGGGCGGCCTTGGCGGCGGCTGGGGCCAAAGTACGGCAACCGATTCAAGGAAACCTGCGATGAGCGAGACTCTAGGCCACGCATTAGATCAGCTTCTGGCGGATGTAGCTGAAAAAGCCAAAGCCGATCCAAGCCAAAGCTATACGGCGAAACTGCTTCAGGGTGGTCCCGTTTTGTGCGGCAAAAAGCTCGGCGAAGAAGGCGTTGAAGCAGCTTTGGCCATTGCTGGTGGTACGGCTGACGAGATCGCCAAGGAAGCCGCAGACCTTTTGTACCATTTGGGGGTAGGCCTGCTCGCACGGGGCGTATCGGGTGCCGATGTCGCCGCTGTTTTAGAGGCCCGCCGGGGCACATCAGGCCTTGTCGAAAAGGCCGGGAGAACAAATTCGTGAGTGACGCGCTTCAAATCCGATTGGGAGTAGAATCCGATGCGCCAGCCTTGGCAGCTTTGGGCGCGAAGACCTTTTTGGCGACCTTTGGTCACCTCTATCCACCAGAAGACAAAGACTATTTTATCGGCGCGCGCTTTAGCGTGGAGCGTACCCTGCAGGATATTCAAGACCCAGACCGCGTGGTGACGGTCGTCTGTCGCGGCGAGGACATGGTGGCATTTTTGGACTGTGGTACGTTGACCCTGCCGGTTGCGGCCCCGGAACCCGATGCCCTTGAACTCTATCGCCTCTATCTGGATGACGATCAAAAAGGCACGGGCCTTGTCCATCGGCTGATGGAGATTGCACTGGAATGGGCGCGATCAAAAAGCGCCTCAGCCCTTTATCTGGGCGTCTGGTCACAAAACGAACGCGCCAAACGTCTTTATACCAAATACGGCTTTGAGATTGTTGGGGCCTATCATTTCAAGGTTGGCAATACCTTGGATGACGAACGGATCATGCGTCTCGCGCTTTAGGTCGCAAACCTCAGACCAGACCCAAGGCTTTTGACAGGGAAAATAGACTGGTCAGTGTCAAAACGGTGCCGACCAGATACAGCAATTGTTTGGCGGGTACGCGCTTGGCCAAAACCGCGCCAAACGGTGCGGCCATCAGGCCGCCTATGATCAAACCTACCGTCGCCAGCGTGAAGGCTTCCCAGCCCAAGGTTGCGATAAAGGTGGCCGAGATCACGGTGGTCAAAAAGAATTCGGCTGTATTGACGGTGCCGATGGTCATGCGGGGTTCGGTGCCCTGAACCAGCAGATTGGACGTCACCACTGGCCCCCAACCCCCGCCACCGACAGCATCGAGGAAGCCGCCAACCAAACCCAAAGGGCCAACAAATTTGGCGCTGCGATGGGGTTGGCCTTTCGTCATGCGCCATCCACGCCAGAGCAGATAGACGCCAATGCAAGCAAGATAGGCCATCACATAAGGCCTTGCTGTCTCAGCATGAATATTGGCCAGAAGATAGGCACCGGTGATCCCCCCAATCATGCCGGGGATGACCAGGGTCGCAAACAATTTCCAATTCACATTGCGGTGGATGGTATGGCTGACCGCAGAAGCGGCCGTAGTAAAAAACTCAACGATATGGACAGTTGAGGATGCCTTGGCAGGTGGCATACCCATAACGCTGACCAAGAGGGTGCTGGTGATCACGCCGAAGGCCATGCCCAACGCCCCATCGACCAATTGTGCCACGAAGCCAACGGCAATGAACGGCCAGATGTCGTGCCAATGGTGGGTGACGAATTCAATCACAGAAAGCGCTCCAAGGCTGGCCTTGCTAGAAGTTTTCTATACGCATCTGTTTTCACCCTAACGAGGAATGCAAGCTGCAACCAGTCGTTAGAGATACTATTGCACAGGCCCGCTCGATAAATCGGCATGTCAGGGCAACATCGCCTGTCGCGCCCGGGCAAGTCGGCCAATGGCCTCGCGCAGAACGGCCTCTTGCTTGGCAAAGCACAGGCGGATGATGGGCGGCGCTTCATCAGGCTTTTCATAAAGGCTCTGCAAAGGAATCGCCGCCACGCCATAAGTCTTGACGGCCTCAAGGCAGAAATCTAGCGCAGGTCGATCAATGCCTGATTGTTGCAGGTCAAGGCACATGAAATAGGTGGCCTCGCTGTCCAGCACGTGAAAGCCTTGCTCGATCAGCCCGCTGCGCAACAATTGATAGGCCGCCTGATAGCCTACGGCCTGTTCCTCAAACCAAGCCTTCTCCCAGCCGAGACCTTGGGCGACGGCAGCTTGTAAATGAGGCGCCGTGGTAAAGGTCAGGAATTGATGGGCTTTGCCGATCACCTTGGCGATCGCGGGCTCAGCGCACACAAAGCCGACTTTCCAGCCTGTCACACCAAACATCTTGCCAGCAGAGCCAATTTTCACCGTGCGCTCGGCCATGCCCGGCAGGGCGAACAGCGACACATGGGGCTGGTCCGTAAGGCGCACATGCTCCCAAACCTCATCGCAAATGGCGATTAAATCATGATCTTGGCAGAGCTTGGCGAGACCCATTAGTTCGCTGTGGCTGAAACTTCGCCCAGTTGGGTTCATGGGGTTATTGAGGACAATCGCGCGGGTTTTCGCGGTAATGGCATTTTCAATCTCGGTAAGATCCAACTGCCAGAGGGGCGGCCGCAACGTGACGGTACGCGGCACGCCACCTGCGCGCGCAATCAGGGGGCGATAGGCGTCATAGGCGGGGTCCAGAACGATGACTTCATCTCCCGGTGATAACAGCGCCAGAAAGCTTGCCGCCAGTGCTTCGGTCGCGCCAGAGGTAACCACCACATGCTCTGGGCTCAGTTCCAAGCCTTGATGGGCGCCATAATGCTCGGCGACGGCTGTTCGAAGCGCCGGAATTCCTAACATCGGGGGATATTGATTGCTGCCGGTCATCAGCCCATCGCAGGCCAAGCGCCGCAACGCTTCGGGGCCTTGGCTATCGGGAAAGCCTTGGCCGAGATTGATTGCCTCATGCGTGCGGGCGAGGCCCGACATCACTTCGAAAATCGTGGTCGGTAGGTCGGCAAAGTGGGAATTAAAGCCCATGCTCACAGCCAATCTGCCACCGGAAGGCCTTTGGAGTTCAAGAAGTCCCGGTTGAACAATTTGCTTTGGTAGCGGCTGGCATAATCGCACAGGATGGTGACGATGGTTTTACCCGGCCCCAAATCCTGCGCCAAGCGCATCGCACCCACGACATTGAGGGCCGCAGAGCCACCAATGGCCAAGCCTTCGTTTTTCACCAGATCAAACAAGACCGGCAGCCATTCGTCATCTTCGACGCGATAGGCATAATCAACCACGACGTCTTCCAGATTGGCGGTCACACGTCCTTGGCCGATCCCTTCGGTGATGGAGGTTCCGGTCGCCTTCAGCTCGCCGTGCTTATACCAATGATAAAGCGCCGCGCCGCCGGGGTCTGCGATGCCAATGGCGATGTTTGGATTGCGGGCCTTCAGCGCTCGACTAATGCCACCCAACGTGCCGCCAGAGCCGACCGAACAGATGAAGCCGTCAATCTTGCCTCCGGTCTGCTCCCAGATTTCGGGGCCAGTGGTTTCTTCATGCGCGCGACGATTAGCCAGATTATCAAACTGATTGGCCCAAACGCCGCCATGCTCGTCTGCTAAGCGCTTGGAGACTTTGGTGTAATGATCGGGATGGGCGAAGGCCACGGCATCTACTTCCACCAATTCAGCACCAAATAGTTTCACGGCATCCTTTTTCTCTTGCGACTGTGTGCGCGGCATGACGATGATGCAGCGATAGCCCAAGGCATTGGCAACCATGGACAGGCCGATCCCCGTATTGCCTGCCGTGCCCTCCACGATCAGTCCACCGGGCTTTAATGCGCCGCGCGCCTCAGCGTCGCGAATAATGCCCAGTGCGGCGCGGTCTTTCACCGATTGGCCGGGGTTTAAGAACTCCGCTTTGCCCAAGATTTCACAGCCTGTCGCCTCGCTGGCGGCGTTGAGGCGGACCAGTGGCGTCCCGCCAATCAGGTCGATCACTGTTTTGGCATAATGGGTCATTGCGCATTTAGTCCTTTGGTTTCAAGCCGTGGCCAGCATCTATCTCGCCCTCACTTGGGGACGCCTGTCAATGTCAGCAAGGCCCGAAACTTTTTGATCACGCGCGATTCTGTGATTGGCTAATTTGTTCAACTTCTTTAAGGCAGTAACCTGTTTCAGGGTGTGCCCATCGTAGCGCGCCGATTTGCTCTTTGTGGTCTCTTAGGTCGCGGGCGAGCCATATTTTAAGCCAAGGGACGTGATTGAAGTCATGACAGAAGCCGCGCTGCAAGCCTATCTCCATATTGCGGACTGGCCAACCGGCGACGCCGTCGCTGAAATGATCGCCAATCAAAGCCAGGCAGCAGACGCCGTCGCCAAAGTCTCTGCCAGCCTCGCCCGCGCGGCGGATGAAGCTGCGGCGCGTCTCGGGCGGTATGGTCGCTTGATCTATGCCGGTGCCGGCACCTCTGGTCGGATCGGTGTTCAGGATGGGGTAGAGCTTGGCCCCACCTATGGCTGGCCGAAAGAGCGGATGGTCTTCCTGATGGCTGGCGGGCAAACGGCTTTGATGCACGCGGTAGAAGGTGCTGAAGACGACCACGCCAAGGGGATGGAAGAAGTCCAGAGCTTGCACCTAACACCAAGCGATGTGGTGATTGGTTTGGCCGCCAGCGGCTCCACGCCCTATACGATCGGTGTGATTGAGGCTGCGCGCGCCGCAGGCGCTTTGACCATTGGCCTCGCCAACAAATTGCCCGCGCCTTTGTGCCAAGCTGCTGACATCGGCATTCTGATCGAGACAGGGGCCGAAGTCATCGCAGGCTCTACCCGCATGAAGGCCGGGACCGCCCAGAAGATCGCGCTCAACGTGCTCTCCACCGCCATCATGATCCGCCTCGGCTTTGTGTACGAAGGGCGGATGGTCGCGATGCAAATCTCCAATCGCAAGCTTTTGGCGCGTGCCAAAGCCATGATTGTGGAATTGACGGGTTGCCAAGAAGAGCAAGCCGCTGTTGCCTTAGAGCAAGCTGGGCGTAACATTCGCGTGGCAATCCTATTGGTGAAGGGCTGGACTTTGGACCAAGCGAAAGCCGATCTTGACCAATGGGCTGGAAATCTTTCCGCTATTCTGCAATCAAAAGCCAGCTGACATCCGCGAAAGGCACATGATGACCGACCTCTCTCCAACCAAGGGCCTAACTCCGGATCAAGTGGCAGAGCGGGTGGATCAGATTCTGGCAGAAGCCACCTTGGCCGAGAAAGTCCAGATGATGTCGGGCAAGGGCTTCTTTAAGCTCTTCGCCGAGAGCGGACGGCATTGGGGTGCAAATCCCTATCCGGCTGGCAGCGGTGTTGAGCGGCTCAATGTCCCACCGCTTTATTTCACAGATGGCCCGCGCGGGGTTGCGCGCGGCAATTCCACTTGCTTCCCCTGCACCATGGCGCGTGGTGCAACTTTTGATGTCGATCTAGAGCGGCGTATTGGCGAGGCCATGTCGATTGAAATTCGCGCGCAAGATTGCACCTTGTCTGGGGCTGTTTGCGTCAATCTGTTAAGGCATCCGGCTTGGGGGCGGGCGCAAGAAACCTATGGCGAAGACCCCTGCCATCTAGGGCAGATGGGTGCGGCTTTGGCCCTTGGCCTTCAGACCCATAATGTGATCGCCACCGTCAAGCATTATGCGCTCAACTCCATGGAGAATGCGCGCTTCAAAGTCGATGTCCAGATTGACGAGCGCGCTTTGCACGAAGTCTATCTGCCGCATTTCAAAACCATTTTGGATGCAGGCTGCGCGA
>NZ_JBMLTR010000044.1:0-18698 GCF_049239865.1 Aquidulcibacter sp. | reverse complement strand
ATTCCGACATGATCATGTTGCCAGATCCAGACAGCGTGACCTTGGACCCCTTCTATCAGCAAACCACGCTCGCCATCGTCTGCGACGTGGTCGTCCCTGGTACTTTGAAGCCTTACAACCGTTGTCCTCGCGGCATCGGCAAGCGCGCTGAATCCTATTTGCAGTCGAGCGGCGTTGGCGACACCGCCTATTTCGGCCCAGAAGCTGAATTCTTTGTCTTTGACGACGTGCGCTGGAACACTGACCCCAACAACACCGGCTATAGCTTCGACTCGACCGAACTGCCTTACAACACCGGCAAGGTCTATGAAGGCGGCAATATGGGCCATCGCCCAGGTCCAAAGGGCGGCTATTTCCCCGTCGGTCCAATCGACTCCGCCCAAGACCTGCGCGGCGAAATGCTGCAAGTGATGAAAGAATTGGGTCTTGAGCCTGAAAAACATCACCACGAAGTGGCCCCTGCTCAACACGAGCTTGGTTTGAAGTTCCAAACTTTGACCAAAATGGCCGACTACATGAACCTCTATAAGTATGTGATCCAGAACGTTGCGGCTGCCTATGGCAAGTCGGCGACCTTTATGCCGAAGCCTTATTTCAAGGACAATGGCAGCGGGATGCACGTGCACCAGTCGATCTGGAAAGGCGGCAAGCCTTTGTTCGCTGGCGACCAATATGCCGATCTGTCTGAGAATTGCCTGTATTACATTGGCGGCATCATTAAGCACGCCCGTGCGATCAACGCCTTCTCAAACTCCTCGACCAATTCCTACAAGCGTCTGGTCCCCGGCTATGAAGCCCCCGTCATGCTGGCCTATTCGGCCCGCAACCGCTCGGCTTCGATCCGCATTCCTTACACCACTTCGCCAAAAGCCAAGCGCTTGGAAGCCCGCTTCCCAGACCCAATTGGCAACATGTATCTGACCTTTGCGGCCCTCTTGATGGCGGGTCTGGATGGGATCGAAAACAAGATCCACCCAGGCGACCCATTCGACAAGGACCTCTACTCCTTGCCACCAGAAGAGTTGGAAGGCGTGCCAACCGTGGCCAAGTCCTTGGACGAAGCCCTCGACTCCTTGAGCGCCGACCGCGACTTCTTGAAAAAGGGCGGCGTGTTCGATGACGACATGATCGACGCCTATATCGAACTGAAGCGTGAAGAGTGTGAGCGTTTGAACATGCACCCACACCCTGTCGAGTTCGACATGTATTACAAGATGTAAGCTGTTCCTCAGCTTAAGCGAAAAGCCCGGCTCTGCCGGGCTTTTTTGTTTTGAGGAAACGCGCAACTTTGATCCCCGCAGACCAAAAACCCACTTTAATGCATGGTTACCCATGTTTATTCAATTTTAATCATAATCCGTTTGAGTGTTGATAGCGTTATCCCGCGCTTGGGATAACGGTTGGACCGCCTTCTGAAGTGAAGATCAGCCTTGTTTGTAACCGCTGATCTTCGCTTCTTTTTTGTACCGCGATCCATTTTCGGTTTTGTAACCAGTTTCTGCCATTCTACTCGCGGTAGCCTTAGGGCTTTCGGGAGGGATTAGAATGAAAAACCGCATTCTATTGGCCTGTGCCGCCTTGGTCTTGGCGGGCTGTGCCTCTTCTGCGCCGCCTTCCAATATTGCCGATGCGTGCGCCATCCTCGACGAAAAGAGCCGCTGGGAAGACCATGTGTTTGATGCGGCACGCGACTGGCAAGTTTCGCCTGGCGTGATCCTCGCCTTTATTCGCCAAGAAAGCAGCTTCCGCCGAGATGCGCGCCCTAAAGACCGCAATGGCCGCTTGCTCTCTAGCGCTTATGGCTATTCGCAAGCCTTGGACGGAACGTGGGCTGATTATGAGAAAGCGCGCGGCGGGGCCAAGCGTAAGAATTTTGGCGATTCAGCTGACTTCATTGGCTGGTACTTAGACCAAATCTCAAAGCGCACAGGCCTTGCCAAGTCAGATGCCCGCAATCTCTATCTGGCCTATCACGAAGGCCCTGCTGGCTTTCAGCGGCGGACCTATGTCTCCAAGCCGTGGCTGGGCGAAGTGGCCAGCCGGGTCAGTAGCCAAGCCGCCATTTATGACGGCCAGCTGCGTCGTTGCGAAGCCCGTCAAATGCGTAAACTGGCGAGCAATTGAGCTGGCTCGACTAGAGCGTTGCTTTAAAATGATGGGTCAATTGATCGGCACTGGCCGAAATCAAGTCCGCATCATCATAAAAATCGGTTTGTCCGCGCGAGATTAGCCATTCCAAGCTTTTTGGCCCCGGCAGGGCATCGTAGAACGCCTGTGCCCAATTGGGGGAAAGCGCCATATCCGAATGAACCATATGAACCGGCACTTGGATACGCGGTGCTGCTATTTGCACATCAAACGGCAAGAAATACTCGCGTGACATGATGGCAAAGGCATTGCGATAATTGGGAACAGCAGCCCGCCGGGTATAGTAATCGACCGTATCGGCTGTTTGCATGGCCGCATCGCCCTCCAGCGCTGCGGCTGGTATGGTTAGAACTTCACCGGTGCTTTCGTAATGCGACCGCGCCTGTCTGCCTTGTGCGACCCGTGCACCAAAACCTTCAGGATCATTCGCCCGCATAGCTTTCGGGTCGCGATAATAGCCAGCAACAAGGCCAAGGCTGCGGATACGTGCGTCGCCCGCTGCTAAGGTCGCGGCATAGCCACAGCCAAGGCAAATCGCCGCTGCGCCTAGTCGGTTCGGATCAATGCCTGGCACATCAACTGCCAATGCGTCCAAGGCCGCGGCTAGGTCTTCAACCTTCCAACGCCAATTCTCGTAATTCTGAGGGGCTCCCCCGCTCTGCCCATAAGTGCGATGATCAATCGCAAGGGCAGCGATGCCGCGTGCCGCTAAGGCAGCCGCGTAAACGCCTGTCACCTGCTCCTTTACACTGGTCATGGGGCCAGCAACCACCACCGCTGAACCAGTCGCACCTTCGTCTGGCAGATGTAGATCGCCCACCACTGAGTCGCCGCCGACGGAGAAAACCATGCGCTGGATCATCATCGGTCCTTGCATCCGCTCACATGCGGGTTGACGCCGTTCTAGCTTTCCGCCTGCATGGGTCAAGGCAAAAACGTGCCGTCACTGACCGGCAGGTGCGGTCCCATCTGCTTTAAAGCGGAACAGATAAAAGGGGCCAGACTTTGCGATATGATCTTTAGACTTCATCATCACGTCAGGAATATCGCTATCGGCCACATAGACAAAATTGTCTGGCCCAAAGCTTAGGCCATCAGGCCAGCGCATTTTTGGGTGCCCGGCCAAAGCTGACAGGTGCTTATTGGCGTCAAGCTTCCAAATGATCCCATCCTCAATGCCGGTTAGATAAATATTGTTTTCCCGGTCAATCGTCAGGCCATCGGCCTGTGGGCGATTGGCATAAAATTCTACCCGCTTGGCCAATTCGGCTTCAGACAAATCGCCGTTCATCAAGTCTGCGACTTTCACGCGCGACAAAGTTTTGCCCGACATGGCTCCAATATAGAGCCACTCCCCCGCACGGTCGAGCGCGATGGGGTCAAAGGCTGGGTGGAACCAATAAAGGCTATTGCCCAAAGGCTGCATGCGGCGGCCTTGCGCATAGACGGCATAGGGCTCTGCCATAATGGCTGGATGACGGTCCAACACGCGGCGCGCCTTACCCGTTTCTGCGTCCACAATGATCAGGCCTGGATGGCCGCTAAACACGCCAATATCGGCGATGAAGATCAGATTGGCCTTTGGATCAATCTGCATGTCTTGCAAATAGGAGCCCACGCCCGCAACTGACTTAGGCAATTTGATTTGTTTTATCGGCTTATTGGTAGCCAGATCGACCGCGACGAGCCGCGCACCAAAAAGGCCATGCTGGCCGTGATCAATGCTCCACAAGCGATTTTTGGAATCAATCCGGAGATTAAACACTGCCCCATAGGAAGGCTTATCCGGATTGGGTGTTTGCATCTCAAGGCTTGGATAGGGCACGGGTCTACCATTCACCCATTCAAGGACCTTAATGTTGGGATGGCTTTCGGCGTGATAGGTGAAGAATATCCGGCCTTCTTTCGATACGGCAATATTGCCCGGAGGTTCAGGCAAAGTCGCGATCAGTTCGGCTTGCTGCACTGGTTTTGCGTCGGCGAGCTTTGGAAAGCGCTGGCCCGTGCCGCCATAGGTCAGATAGAACCAAGCCACAAAACCCGCGAGCAGCGCCAGAAAAATGGCCACAATCCATAAAAGTCTTCTTACCATTTTCGCCTCCTCGCGCTTTACCAAATCACCTCAGCCGTTAGCGGCAGGCATGTGCCCCAGCCGGATCAGGTCTTGGACGGTGTCGATGATGGTTTGATCGACGTCGCGGAATTTCAGGCCCAGATCTGCTTGGATTTTCGAATTGCTAAAGCGCGGCACGCGGCCCAAATGGGTGCGCAAATAAGACCCGACACCTGCAGGCTGGGCGTAGGAGGCCAACGTCATCAAGCCGGTCCCCAGAGCATGGGCGAGATTGAGGCTGGGCAATTTGGCGCTGGCCGCGCCGGCCTTGCGGATCAGCTGCACCACTTGCGCCATGTTTCGATTGCCAGCAGCACAAATATAGCGGCCCTTAGCCCCTGAGGCAGAAAGGGCCCGTACATGGGCGTCGGCCACATCACGAACGTCCACAAACCCCCACTCCAGCGCTAAAATTGCCGGATAAACGCCCGCAGCGACGTCGACCAAAATCTGATTAGAAGTGTTGACCTCTGACGATAGCGCTGGACCAATCACCATGAAGGGATTGATGACTATTAGCTCAAAGCCGGGCTTTTCGCGTTCCATAAAGTCCCAAGCCGCGCGCTCGGCCATTGTTTTGGAATAATAATAGGCATTGCGGGTCAGCGTCGATTTATCGTTCCAATCGGCCTCAGTCAAAACGCGGCCATCGGGTTCATCGGTGATAGCGGCCATAGAGGAGGTTAGTACGACTTTTTTCACCCGTGGCGATTTTGCAGCCGCCCGCAACATGGACACAGTGCCTTGCACGGCAGGGTCCACCAAATCCTTCTGGGCGTCTTGGACCGTCAAGACATAGGGGCTGGCCATGTGAAGCACAGCGTCGACATCAATATAGGCCGAGAATGGATCGGCTGCCGTTAGATCGGCTGCCACCAAGGTCAGCCCCGCTTCCGCACCCAGCAGGGCGCGTAAATGCGCAGTTCGCGTCGCATCATTTGGATTGCGCACCGTACCAATCACACGCTTGCCCTGTTCTAAAAGCTGAGCAATGCTGTGGCTGGCGATAAATCCATTTGCGCCACTGACTAAGACCTGTTCCGACATTTGGTTGACTCCTCTTGGCAGGCCAATAAAATTACGATATGAACATGAATATGATAAATCGTTCAGTTTTGCAAGCGCCGGAAGCCAAAGACCTGGCAACCGATACAATCAGCCCGGTTCGGGCAGCACGGCGCTTAAAAGTAGTTCAAGCTGCCGAGGCCGTTTTTGCCAGCCACGGCTTTCGTGGCACCTCGATGGAGGCCATCGCCGATGCCGCCGGCATGTCGAAAGTGACCATTTACGGCTATTTTCGCGACAAAGAGGCGGTCTTTACTGCCGTTGCCGAACATCTAGCGGACCGCTTGAAACAAGCCGCAGACGCAGCCCTTACACTGGAAGGGGCCTTAGTCGATCGGCTAGCTGGTGCGCTCATTGCCAAGCACAGCATTGTTTATCATTTGGTGCGCCGCTCGGCCCATGCAGCAGATTTGTTTCATGCCAAGGATGCCCATGCGGCCACCTTCTTCGCCACGATTGACCGCGATATTCAAGATCGCCTCGCCGAAGCCTTGGCACGTGAAGGCCAGGCGCCCAATGCCGCGCAGCAAACCGCCCGCATTTTGTTTGCGGCTGCCAATGGCGTTGCGGGCGAAGCGATCAGTGCCGAGCAATTGGCGGAAGATATTCAGGCGCTTGTCTCGGCTTTTGTCGCCCAAAGGCCATAAATCCACCCACGAAACTTTTACATGGGTTGCCCTAAGGCGAGCACCTTCCCTCTGCCCCAAATCCAGACTAGGGTCTTGATGAAAAGCTGCCCTAGAACAGCTCAAGCTTTGGGAGATGACCATGTCTGACGGTACAAAAGTCCTCTATGAACGCGATGGCGATGTCGCCATTCTGACACTCAACGACCCCGCCACCATGAATGCCTGTGGCCTTGATATGGCCCAAGACATGACGCGCGCCTTTGAACGCGCTGCCGGGGAAGCCCGCGCGGTTGTTTTGACTGGGACGGGTAGAGGTTTCTGTTCGGGGGCCAATCTGGGCTCCACCGCCTCCAATATGAATGGCGCGCAAGACCCTGAGCAAATGGATGCCGGCGCGGCACTGGAAAGCATTTACAACCCCCTGGTGACCACGATCCGCGACTTGCCTGTTCCTGTGGTGACCGCCGTCAATGGCGCTGCAGCTGGCATTGGCTGTTCGTTCGCGCTGTTGGGCGACATTATTTTGGCCTCAGAGAATGCCTATTTCTTGCAGGCTTTCCGCCGCATTGGCCTCGTGCCCGATGGCGGCTCTACCTATATGTTGGCGCGCGCTGTGGGCCGCGCCCGCGCCATGGAAATGATGCTGTTGGGCGAGAAAATCCACGCTCCCCAAGCCCTTGAGTGGGGCCTCATCAACCGTGTTACGTCTCAAGACACCCTGCTCGACGAAGCCAAGGCCCTCGCCCACAGCCTCGCCAGCGGCCCAACCAAGACACTGTCGATGATCCGCAAAGCGGCTTGGGCAAGCTTGGACAATGACTGGAATTCCCAATTGGCGCTCGAACGGGATTTGCAACGCGATGCAGGCCGCACCAAGGATTTCCGCATTGGCGTAATGGCCTTCTTGTCCAAGCAAGTGGCGCAATTCACCGGCCGATAGGGCTTCGCCCGCAGCGGGCTAAGACATTAGAGGACCGCGCGTGGACGTTTTATGGATCACCTTGCCAATTTTTGGCTTGATCGCCCTTGGCTGGGCGGGGGCAAAGGCTGGCCTGTTTGATGGCACCACCGCGTCAGGCCTGTCGCGCTTTGTGTTCTGGCTTGCCTTCCCTGCCCTGCTTCTGACGTCCATGGCCAAGGCCCCGGTACCCAGCTTGGCGGAGGGCTCCACCCTTCTGATGTGGGTGGCGGTTTTGATGGCAGGCCATGTGCTGGCCCGGCTTGCTGGTCTTGGCCTCGGTCTCTCGAAAGTCAGCCAAGCGGGGGTGGGCTTTGCGGCTTCCAGCGGCAATACAGCCTTTTTGGGCACGGCCATCCTCGCCAGCCTGTTCGGGCCAGAGGTGCTGGCCATGGCTGCGGCCTTTGTCGCGTTAGAGAACATCCTGATTGTCGGCCTTGGCGTGGCAGGGCTTTATCTGGCAAAGCCCGCACCAGACCCAGCTGCGGCGCGGCGTGCCATTTTGGGGGGCCTCACCAATCCGGTCAGCATGGGCGCCCTCATCGGCTTTCTGATTGCGGTAACAGGCGTGCTTATCCCTCCAGCTTTGATGCGGCCCCTCGACATGCTGGGGGCTGCTGCCAGCCCTGCGGGCCTTGTCGCCCTTGGCATTGTGATGGCGACCAGCGTTACGAAGGCACAGAGCCAATCTGGGCGCGATATAGCCCTTGTGGTCGCGATTAAATGTATCGCGCTTCCTTTGATGATGGCCACAGGCATGACGCTGATTGGTGCCCCGCGAGAGCTAGCCCTCGCCGCAACCATTCTTGCAGCCTGCCCCAGTGCGGTGAATGTGTTTATTCAGGCTCAGCAAGCAGAAGTCTGGGGCGATACGGCGGCGCGTGCGGTGTTTCTGACAACGTGCGTCTCAATCGTCACGCTGAGCTTGGCGGCCAGTTTAGCCGTTTAGGCCGGTACAACCATCCAATCAGGCGGGTCTAGCTGGACCGCTTGATCCCCTGCCCGCAACTCATGACCTTCAGCGGTCGCCTTCTGCACCCGATCAAAGCGGATAAGCGCAAGGCCCAGACCTTGGCTGCCACTGCGCATCCGGCCGACTTCCCAGCCATCAGCCAAGATCGGGGTCTCAAATTCAGGTGCAGCCCCGCCAAAACGTACCCGACACAGCTTGGTCTTGACCGTCGTGCGCCGTTTCATGCGGCTGGTCATTTCCTGGCCGACATAGCAGCCCTTATGGAAATCCACCCCACCCATTTCATCCATCAGGCCTTCGAGGATGAAGTCCTTTTCGACCAATAGGTCTGCGCCAAGGTCTGGCACGCCAAGACCCAATCGTTCTTGCTCATAGGTTTGAAACGCTAAGGCATCATCCCCCAAGGCCAAGTCCGTGCGCGGGGCGATGAAGCGATGTGGCAGCTGTGCATTGCGGGGGTCTGGATAGGACATGGCACTTGAAGGCAAAGCGCTTGCTTGCCACGCTGCGCCCACCACAAAGGCCTCGCTCTTGTCTTCAATGGTCACTTTTGAGCGCAGCCGATATAGGCTCAAGCGCTTAGCAAAGCTTGCGGGCTCAGACACATCGATCCAATAAGTGCCCGCCTCAGGTGCCGTAATGAATAGCTCAAACAAGAACTTGCCTTGCGGCGTTAGCATGGCCGTATAGACGCAGGCCTCTGGCCCCGCCCCTTCCACATTGTGGGTCAACAGCCCGTCTAACAAGGTGGCGGCATTTGGGCCGGAAACGCAGACCAAACCGCGCTTGGGGAAGGAAACAATATCAGCCATGCCCTACACTTAGGACTGATTGCGCCTTTGTTCAAACCCTGTCGCCAATTCATCGGTAAAGCGCACCAAGGCATCGACAATGCCAGGCTCTAGGCTCGCATGGCCCGCATCGCCAATGATTTCCAATTGGGCGTGGGGCAGAGCCTTCTTCAGCGCCCAAGCCGAGGAGAGAGGCGTCAAGACGTCATAGCGGCCATGTGCGATCTGGATCGGAATGGCTTTAAGCACGGCGGCATGGTCCAACAGCCAGCTATCGGTCTCAAAGAACCCCTTATTGACGAAATAATGGTTCTCGATCCGGGCAAAAGCTTCGACAAAGCGGTCTTCTTCGAAGCGGCCGGGTCGGGCATCAGGGCCTTTCATCGACAAGCAATCTCCTTCCCAGCGCGCCCAGGCGCGAGCGGCCAAAATACGGGTATCGCGGTCGTCACTAAACAGGCGCTTGTGGAAAGCACCAACAATATCGCCGCGCTCTTCCTCTGGGATCACGCTGACATAGTGGTCAAACGCGTCTGGGAAGATGTTGCTGGCGCCATATTGATAGAACCACGCAATCTCGGCTTGGCTGATCAAGAAGATGCCGCGCAAGGTCAGGCTCAAAACGCGGTCTGGATGCTTGATCGCATAGGCTAAAGCCAAGGTGGAGCCCCACGAACCGCCAAAGACTGCCCAAGCCTCAATCCCCAAATGCTCGCGCAGCTTTTCGATATCCGCAACCAAGTCCCACGTCGTATTCTCGTTTGTCTCGGCGTGGGGGGTGGAATTGCCACAGCCGCGCTGGTCAAAGCCGATAATGTGCCATTTCTTGGGATGAAAGAAGCGCCGCATGTCTGGGCTCATGCCGCCGCCGGGGCCTCCATGCAGGCAAATAACAGGTATACCGTCGGAGGTGCCCGCTTGTTCAAAATACATCGTATGCAGATCACTGACGGCCAGCCGTCCAGTCTGAAAAGGCTCAATCTGGGGATAAAGCGCGCGGCGGATGGAAGCAGAATCGGGCATAAATTTCCTTCGGGTACGAACACGACTTAGAGCGGGTCGTACAGGCGTTCAAGGTGGGTAACAGTGCGCCGTTCAAGAGGTGCGCAGGCCGCCAAAGCGCTTGTGCATCCATTCGGCAATGGCTGAATTGGTCTCTTCGGGCTTTTCCTGCTGGGTCCAATGGCCACAGCCCTTGATGAGCACGCGGTCTAGGTCTGGCACATATTTTTCCATCCCA
Organism: Aquidulcibacter sp.; assembly: GCF_049239865.1. Lineage (NCBI taxonomy): Bacteria > Pseudomonadati > Pseudomonadota > Alphaproteobacteria > Caulobacterales > Caulobacteraceae > Aquidulcibacter > Aquidulcibacter sp. The sequence goes on along the minus strand of NZ_JBMLTR010000044.1, from coordinate 8,781 downwards.
TCGGCGGCCGAAGGCGGAAGAACCACGTCGTTCTCGGCCATGATCATCAGGCTGGGCTGGACAACAAGGTCTGGAATATCGGCGCTATCGAGCCAGTTGCGCGTGAAGTTGCGATACCAATTGATGCCGCCGCGAAAGCCCGTGCGCGTGAAAGTATCGACATAGACCTGATGCTCAGCGTCGGTCAGCAAGGGATGGGTCGCTTTGCTTTTGTCAAAGTTCTGCAAGGCCAGTTGAAAGGCATGATTGCGCTTGCCTTCTGGCCGGGCGTCAAACTCTAACGGTGTGACCGACGAACGGCGCATATAGAAGCGGAAGGTCTTGTCCACATCCTCTTCCAGAATCGCCTCCATCGCGCCGGGCTTTTGGAAAAAGATGATGTAATGATCCGGCCCAAAGCGCTGTTCATACAGCGCGATGGGGTCTATCGGCGGCCGTTTGGTATAGGGCGTATTGACGCCAATCACACCCGCAACCCGGTCTGGCCTGCGTGTCGCCATCGCCCACACAATCAGCCCACCCCAATCGTGACCACAAAAAACCGCCTTCTCAATCCCTTTGGCGTCAAGCAGGGCCGCAAGGTCCCCTGTCAGCGTATCGAGATCATAGGCCTCAATGGCGTCAGGGGCCGAGGTTAGGCCATAGCCGCGCAAATCTGGGGCAATGGCGCGAATACCCGCCTTGGGTAGGCCAACCAACTGATGCCGCCACGAAAAAGCCAGCTCTGGATAGCCATGACACAAAACGACAGGCGGCATCTCTGAAGGGGTATTTGTATCCCAGACGGCCATGTCTATGCCATTGACGGGCAGCATTTGTGGGGCCGACAATCCAAACTGGGCCCAATCAATTTGGCGCATCGAACTTATCCTTTCGGCTGAAACACGCCCAAGCAAGGCAGAGCCATCCACTTAAGAAGCAGAGACCACCGAGGGGGGCCGCCATCGCTACAGCCCGTGGTGCCCCCAGCGCAAGGGCGTAAAGCGAACCCGCAAACAACAAGATGCCAAGGCCAAACAGCGGCACTGCAAAACGCGCTTTGTTAAAGCCTTGGGTTTGCAGCCAAACACAGGCAAACAGCGCCAAACTATGGGCCATGTGCTGACTAGACCCCGTCTCTACCCAAGCTTTGGCCTGTGGACTGGTGATGCCATGGGCACCAAAAGCGCCGATCGCCACCGCAACAAAGCCCGACAGGCAGATCAGACCCAATAGATGTTGTTGCTTCATGGCGTGCCCTTCTTTGGGGGAATGGCATAGGTGATCACAGCGTGTGCGACCATATCCGTTTCGCCATCTGACCTTATGCCTGCTTCCATCACTGCCATGGTCTTGCCCAGCTTCATCATACGGACATCAGCGATCAAATCCTTGGGCTTGGGCTTGCGCATGAATTGGATCGACAGATTGGTCGTCACGGCAAGCGGCTCAAACCCAATGGCCGACAGCACCAAGGCATAAGCCGCCGTATCGGCCAGCGCCATCATCGTCGGGCCAGAGAGTGTACCACCCGGCCGGATCTGGTTGGGATTATAAGTGATACGACAGCGCGCGGTCTGGCCATCTGCTGCTTCGACCAAGGGTGGCGTGCCGCCGCTGAATGCTTGGGCCAAGAATTGATTGATCTCGTCAGGGGTCATGGCTTCACGCTAAAGGCTCACCCCAATCAGGTCCAGCCACTTCGCCCAGTCAAATTGCCTTCCCCTCAAGTTGGGCGAGGGGCTTAAATCCTCGCTGTGATTGGTAGAATATTTCGACCTAGACGCGCTTTGGTGATCCCTTTGGTCCACCAAACCGCTTCCTCTAGCGTGATTGGGCGGTTTGTCGCGTCAAGTCCAGATTTCCTCCGGAAATCTGCCGCAAAGCGGCGCGTAGCGGACTTGACTCGTCAAATCGCCCACAAACAATCGACGTTGGCCTTTGGTGAAGGCAGAGCCTGCACCAAAGCCTTCCAGATGAAACGAAGCTTATCCCTTCAGTCCCCCAACTTGACTCAAATGCGCTCGCTCCACTCTCTACTTCGCTCCGGCGGGGATGACAGGGTTGGGGCGGGCATCTGAACCGAGACTGCAATCGCTCCACAAATAAAAAACACCTGATGCTGTAATTTTTCTGCGTCCTAACGTCTCGTTTACCAACGCGATTCACACTGAGCATAGAAATTAGGAGACGCTTGTGGCGCGTGCTGAAGAAAAACAATTAATTGAATCTGAAAGCCAAATGGCACAACGGCGCGCGCAACGCGCCTCTTGGGCCTTGCTGCAGCGTGTCCATTCGACGTTAGACCTGTCTTGCGCCCATGTGATCGAAGTGATGGCGGCTGATGCCGGTGCCCATGTCGCCCTTTTAGCCCGCCAATTCCCCGGCGTGCATTTTGAGTTGAGCCATGAAGCAACACGCTGTGAGGAGTCTGTTCGCATTCTTTGGGCACCCGATGGCGTGACCATGGCTTTGTCGAAAGACCAATTGGCCAGCTATGATGCGGTCATTGTCACCCACGCACCCGAGGTTTTGCAGGACATTTTCCAGACCTTTGCAGGCTTTGCCCGTGTGGCTGGTGTACGTGATTTTGCCGGTGGCCAAGCTTTGGCGATCTTTGGCAAAGGCCTTGCCCGCGATCTGTTCCGGGCCAAGGTCCGCGATATCGCGGCCTAAGCCTTACCGGCGGAAACCTTACGGACACAGTTGCCTGATTGTTTTGCCAGCATAAAGCAGGCAACATGATGGCCTGTGACCGAACCAGACCAAGACACCATCGAGCAATTTGAGGAAGAAGAAGCCCGCACCGCCGCGTGGCGGACCATGCTGGGTGCTGTGTGGGGGCGTGCCAGGGGCAGCCTGACCCATCCGATCCTGACCGCGGCTATTAGCCTTGCTGTCTTCATTGTGGCACTGGTTTTCATCAATGATGAGATGACGCGCCACAGTCTGAAGGACCTCAAGGTAGCGTTTGAAGCGGTTAATCCGTGGAGCCTATTCGGCGCAATTGCTTGTGTCGGATTGGCTTATGCCGCTTTAACTTTCAACGACCGCTTTGCCTTGACCATGTTGGGCAAAAGCTTGCCGCGCGCCCGTACCGCGCGCGCCAGCATTGCGGCTTATGCTTTGGCCAATAGCCTTGGCTATTCGTGGGTGACGGCGGGTACCGCGCGCCTGCGCCTATACCGCAAATGGGGCCTGTTGCCGGGCGAAATCGGGACCTTATCCTTTCTGACAGGCTCTGCCGTTCAAATGGGCGGCCTGACCGCTGCTGCCCTTGGCCTTTTGTATGCCGCTCCGGAAATCGCGTTGCACGGACCGTTCCACGCCTTGGTTTGGTATGGCCTAGGCCTCCTTCTGTTGGTTCCGGGCATTCTGTGGTTGGTTTATGCGCGCTTTGGGGCGGGCCAAGCCCGCATTGGTGAGGCGGTCATCCACCGGCCTGACTTTGGCAAAGCCCTGACGCAATTGGCCATCACGGTGCTGGAATGGATGTGTGCAGCAGGCGTGCTTTATTTCCTGCTGCCAGACCATGGCGGGTGGTCCTATCCGGCCTTTCTGGCTGTCTATGTTTTGGCAGGCTTGTTGGGGGCGTTGTCGGGCGCGCCAGGCGGCTTTGGTGTCTTTGAAGCCGCCATTCTGACCTTGGCACCGGTGACTCAAGATACGCCGGGCGCTGCTGTGGCGCTGGTAGTCTACCGCCTGATCTACACCTTCATCCCGCTGGTTATCGGCACCATCATTTTAGGCCTAGATCACGCAGCGCCCGCCACACGCCCGGCCGCCAAAGCAGCGCGGACTATGGGCAATAGTCTCGGCGCCCGCATCAGCGCCCGCTTGGGCATGACTTTGGGTGAAGCCACCTTAGAGCTTTCACCACGTATCTTGGCGACTTTGGTGTTTATGGCAGGGCTTGTCTTGCTAAGCTCGGTCGCAACCCCGGCGCTATCGGCCCGTATGCAAGCCATTGATGCATGGGATTTGCGCGCGATTTCTGACCTGTCGCACTTTGCCGCCTCCATTGTCGGCGTCCTTCTGCTTCTGATTGCAGCGGGCCTGTGGCGCAAAGTGGCAGCCGCTTGGGGCGGGGCGATTATTCTTCTCAGCGGCGGCATCATCTTTTCTTTGGCCAAGGGCCTGGATTGGGAAGAGGCAAGCATTTTGGCGGTGGTATTGGCGCTGGCCCTGCCCTGTGGTGCCGCTTTCACGCGCAAATCGGCACTCGGCCCCAATCTCTTGTCGCCCGCGTGGATTGCAGCCCTTGCGGGCGCAGTCGCGGCAGTTGGCTGGCTCAGCCTGTTTGCCTATCAGAATGTGGAATTCCGCGCCGAGCTTTGGTGGGACTTTGTGCGCGACAATGATGCCGCGCGCAGCCTGCGTGCCTTAACCGCTGCTTGTGTCATGACCCTGTTCATCGCCGTATGGGCCCTATTCACACCGTGGCGGGCCAGCCTGCGCCGTGTGTCGGACCCTGCAGACATCGCCCGCGCACAAGCCATTTTAGAGCGGGCTGAAAATCCGCGCGCCGATGCCAATCTCGCCTTTCTGGGTGACAAGCTCTTCCAATTCTCTGAGAGCGGCGAAAGCTTTGTAATGTATCGCGCACGCGGCAACCGCTGGATCATTTATGGCGACCCCGTGGGCCTTGCGAGCGAGCGGCAAGCCCTACTTCGTCAAGTACGCGATGAAGCAGCCCAAGCCGGGGCGCGGCCGATTTATTACGCCGTATCGCGCGAACTGGTGCCCGATTTTGCTGAGAGCGGCTATGTTGTCCGCAAGATTGGTGAGACCGCCATCGTCGACCTTGAGACCTTCACCTTGACCGGCAAGGACGCGCAAAATCTGCGCACGTCGCGTAACAGAATGGCGCGTGAAGAGGTCAGCTTCTTCTTCAGTCCAGCAACAGAGACTGCGAGCCTACTCGACGAGATGGAGCCGATCTCGTGGGCTTGGCTCCGTGCCCATCATGGCGGGGAAAAGACCTTCTCGCTGGGCACCTTTGATCGCACCTATCTAAGCCGTTTCCCGACCGCTTATGTGCGTGACAAAACAGGCGCGATGATCGCTTTCGCGAGTCTTTGGACCACCCACGACGGCGAAGAGATTGCCATTGATCTGATGCGCCATGCCCCCAGTGCACCCCATGGGGTGATGGATTATTTGTTCGTTGAAATCGCGCTATGGGCCAAAGAACAAAATTATCGCCGTTTTGATTTGGCGATGGCCCCGCTTTCGGGCCTGTCGGATCTTAAAGGCGCACCCATGCTCGTCCGCCTTGGCGCGATTGTGTTTGAGGAAGGCGAAGAAGTGTATGGATTCCGCGGTCTTCGTCGCTTTAAGGACAAGTTCAATCCAAATTGGAAGCCGCTCTATTTGTGCGCGCCGCCTGACGTGATGCTGCCCGCAGCGCTTCTTGATGTGGCGGCTCTGACCAGCGGCGGCCTGCGCGCTATGCTGAAGGGCAATGGCTAGACTGCGTCGCCTGCGGCCACACCACTCGACCACGCCCATTGGAAATTATAGCCGCCGAGCCATCCTGTGACATCCACCGCTTCGCCAATAAAATAGAGGCCGGGGACGGCTTTGACTTCCATGGTTTTTTGATTGAGGGCAGCGGTATCAATCCCGCCCTTGGTGACTTCGGCCTTGGCATAGCCTTCATCGCCGACAGGCGTCAGGTCCCAGTGGTGCAGGGTTTCAGACAGGCTGCGGAGTTGCGCATCTTTCAAGTCGGCCATGGGCCGATCTAGCCCTGCCTTCTCCGCCATGGCATGGGCCAAACGCTGGGGCAAACGTTCCGACAAGATTGTAGAAGCCTGTGCGCGCGGGCGCGCCGTTTTGGCCTCAATCAGCCACGCATCGGCTTTGACGTCTGGCAAGAGGTCGAGATAAATGCTCTCGCCCTTGTTCCAATAGGAACTAATCTGCAGAATAGCCGGGCCAGATAGACCGCGATGGGTGAAGACCATACCTTCGCGAAAGGCGGTCTTGCCTTTGGCCGCCACCCCTTCCAGCGATACCCCCGCCAAAGGCCGCATCAGCTCAATGTCCTTGATACCAAATACCAAAGGCACCAAAGCGGGCTTTGGCTCAATCAAGGCCACGTCAAACTGGCGGGCTAGGTCATAGGCAAAGCCTGTCGCCCCTAATTTGGGGATCGAGGGGCCACCGGTTGCGATGATAAGACTGGGCGCTGTGGCGCGACCCACTTGGGTGGTGACGACATAAGCCTCGCCCACCCGCGCAACGTCTTGAACCTGCACATCGGTCGCAATCGTCACCCCGCCCTTGGTGCATTCGGACAACAACATATCGACGATAAGGCGCGCCGCCCCTGCCCCTTCGCAGAATAATTGCCCCAAAGTCTTTTCATAGAAGGGAATATGATAGGCCTGCACGAGGTCGATGAAATCATGCTGGGTATAGCGGGCAAGGGCCGAGCGGGCGAAATGGGGATTGGCGGAGATAAAGCGGTCGGGCTTAATCTCCATATTGGTGAAATTACACCGCCCACCGCCCGAGATCAGGATTTTGGCCCCCGCCGTATCGGTATGCTCCAACAGCAAAACCTTGCGGCCACGTTGGCCCGCGCGTGCGGCCGCCATTAAGCCCGCCGCCCCTGCCCCAAGGATGATTACATCATAGCTGTCACTCATGCTGCGCACTTAAGCCGAAGTTCAATTTAGAGATAGCCAAGGAAGCAGCAGGAGGTGTAGCCTTAAGCCAACCAAATCAACAACAATCCTGGGAGCACGCGATGAAATATAAGACCTTGGGCCGGACAGGCCTTGTCGTTTCCGAACTTTGCCTTGGCACCATGACCTTTGGTGGCGATGGGTTTTGGACGGTGATTGGCGGCCAAGATCAGGATCAAGCTAGCACGCTTGTGCGCCAAGCCTTTGATGCGGGCGTGAATTTCTTTGATACCGCCGATGTCTATGCCAATGGTCTGTCTGAGCAGATGTTGGGTCACGCCATTCGCGACAAGGGCTTGCGGCGCGATGAGATTGTGATTGCCACCAAAGCCCATGGTCGCGTGCAAGATCTGGTACCGCCTGACGCCAGCCCCCATGCCCAAGCCGAGGCCACACGCCGGCAAACAGCCCGCAATATCTCGGGCCTGTCGCGAAAGCATTTGTTTGACGCGATTGACGCAAGCTTGAAGCGCTTGAACATGGATCATGTCGATCTCTACCAAATCCACGGCTATGATCCTTTGACCTCGCTGGATGAGGTGATGGATACGCTGAACGACATCGTGCGTTCGGGTCGGGTGCGCTATATCGGCCTGTGCAACCGCGCTGCGTGGGAGACCGCCAAAGCCAATGGCATTGCCGAGCGCAAGAATTTTGCCCGCTTTGAATCCATGCAAATGTATTACACCTTGGCCTCGCGCGACCTTGAACGCGAAGTCGTGCCACTCGCGCAAAGTGAGGGCCTCGCCATTCTACCGTGGAGTCCGCTGGCTGGTGGCCTGTTGTCGGGTAAGTTTAAGCGCGATCAAGCTGGACCCAATAATGCCCGCCGCGCCAGCTTTGACTTCCCACCGGTGAATAAAGGCCGCGTGTTTGACTGCGTCGAAGCGATGGAGCCGATTGCCGCCACCCATAATGTCAGCGTCGCTCAAATTGCGCTTGCTTGGCTCTTGCACCGCCCGTGGGTGACGAGCGTCATCATCGGGGCCAAGACCGAAGACCAATTGACCGACAATCTGAAGGCCATAGACGTGAAACTGACTGCCGATGACCTCGCCACTTTGGACAAGGTTTCAGCTTTGCCATCAGAATATCCCGGCTGGATGTTCCAAACCCAAGGCCGCGACCGCGCGGGTTCTATGGGGTAGGATTGAAATTGGAATGTCATCCCGGACGGCGTTAGCCGAGTCCCATACCTTGTGCCGCAAAGTCCGATGGGGTCCCCGCTGTCCGCTCACGCTTCGGCGGGGATGACAGGGTTGGTTTGTGCAAGTTCCAATAGTCAGTGTCATCCCGGACGGCGAAGCCGATCCGGGACCTTGTACCGCAAAGTCCTAAGAGGTCCCCGCTGTCCGCTCACGCTTCGGCGGGGATGACAATCATTTTAAAAACAAATTTCTTCCCACAAGTCTCGCCAATCAGGATTGCTCTTTTCTACCAGATCGATCTTCCACTCTCGACGCCAGCGCTTGATCAATTTTTCCCGCCGAATTGCGACGTTTACATCGCGGTATTGTTCGACCCAAACCAACCGTTCTAGATTGTATCGATCTGTGAAACTTCGTTTGAGCTGATGTGTTCGATGCTGCCAAACTCGCTTCACGAGATCGCTTGTAATCCCGACATAGAAAACACCTCGTGGACGATTGGTCACGAGGTAAACGAAAAATCTGTCCTCTGGTTCAGAAGCATCCATCTTTCTAACTCAAACCGGAAATCTGGATAATTATCTTAAATGTATAATCACAAATGTCGACCTATAAAATTGATATTTTCGCCGACGGCGTCAGCCGAGTCCCAGACCTTGTTCCACACACTTACGGAGGTCCCCGCTCTACGCTCACGCTCCGGCGGGGATGACAGCGACCGCAAACTCCCATTTTAAGTGGGATGTCATCCCGGACGGCGTTAGCCGAGTCCCATACCTTGTGCCGCAAAGTCCGATGGGGTCCCCGCTGTCCGCTCACGCTTCGGCGGGGATGACAGGGTTAAGTGAATGGCCCCTAGACAACACCCAACCAGACCGTTAAGCCCACCGCCCCCATGGCCGACACACCCACCCTTGGTCTCGATTTCGGGACGACCAATAGCGTTGCGACCTTGCCCG
>NZ_JBMLTR010000043.1:0-40875 GCF_049239865.1 Aquidulcibacter sp. | reverse complement strand
GAAGATCATGAGCCCTCCTCGGTGGTGACATTTCCCCCGCCTAGTACGTAAAGGCCTAAACACACTTGAGGCTACCCGCGAGGTTGGACCAAGCCTATTGAAAGACCTGACCTCCGGCTTCACACGGCAGTCGGGCTCAAGCACACCGGGCATAAGGACGAGCTAATCCTTATGAAAACACGAGGCAGCCACGTCTGCCCCGATTAACCCCGCTTACCCATCCCCAACCGGTGTCACCGCTGCAGCAACAACGCCCTCTCGTCGGAGATGGGCTTAGGTTACGGGCGGTTTGGTGAGAGGGGGATAAGTTTTTATCTATTCGCACTCCCCTCGCCCCTCAGGGGGAGAGGGGTCGGGGGTGAGGGGGTATCTGCGCAAGGGCGCGTTGCTACGTGCAATGAAGGCCTCCGCAACGCGCACTCAAAGATTTTCGGTGAAAGGCTGAATGACTAGATTTTGTGAGTTTAAGGCCCTCACCCCCGTCCCCTCTCCCAGTGGGAGAGGGGAGAGACCCCGCCTGTCGACCTATAGGTCGACCCCAAAGGGAGAGGGGCCCTTAAAGCGCACGCCGGAAAGCTCCTCATCATGAAGCCTAATTAATCCAACCGGGCATTGACCTTACCGTGTAATCGCGGCCAATTTTATGTCTGAGGCGGTGCCCTTCGCTTGGGTGTAGACCGATATTGAGGTGGCGATATGGTAGAAAGCTCGAAACGGGACTTAGGCTTGGGATTTATGGCGACGCTCGCGTTGGCGACCTCATCCCCAGTGCAAGCAAAAGCGGCGTTGCCTAGCGCAGCATCCTTCGAATTGACCTTCCTGAAAGCCACGGATGGCGACACCGCGTCGCTCTGCCGCTTCATCACGCAAAACTGGTTCGAGATGGATAAGATCGCTGTCGAAAGGGGCCTGATGACAGAGTATCGGTTGTTGCGCTCAACGGGGGCTGATCCGGATTGGGATGTTCTGGTTATCGTTGGCTATCCCAATGTAGATGGCTATTCCGGCATCACCAAAGAGTTTGAGGCCATAAGGGCTGCCCACACCACCGTGCCCGTGAATGGCAAGACCTTGCGGCAATTGGGGACGATTGTATCCACCAGAAGACTTGTGCCGGGGTGACGGAAATCTCGCTTGCCGCCCCCTACAACCCCAACACATCCGACATCGCATAGAGGCCGGGGTTTTGGCCTGCGGCCCAGCGGGCGGCGGCCAGTGCGCCTTTGGCAAAGATGGCGCGGTTGAGGGCGGAATGGCTGAAGCGGATGACCTCATCTTCGCTGGCAAACATCACCTCATGCTCGCCAATAATGCCGCCACCACGGGCGACGGCATAGCCGATCTCGCCCGCTTTGCGGGCAGCAGTCACGCCGTGACGGTCATAGACAGCAACTTCGGTGTGGGATACCCCGCGGCCATCGGCGGCGGCTTGGCCCAGCATCAAGGCGGTGCCCGAAGGTGCATCGACTTTCCGGCGATGATGGGCTTCGAAGATTTCGATATCCCAATCCGGCCCTAAACGTTCAGCGGCCTGCTTCACAAGGCCCATCAATAAATTGATACCGAGCGAGAAATTGCCACTGCGTACGATGCAGAAGTGCTGGGCGGCTTCGGCGATCTGGGCTTCTTGGGCAGGCTCAAACCCCGTCGTGCCCAGCACGATGGCCTTCACGCTATTGGCTTTGAGGGCGCTCAGTGCCGCGAGCGAGGCCGCAGGTGTGGTGAAGTCAATCCAGACTTGGGCGGTCTTGGCTGCTGCAAGCGGGCTATCGACGCAAAATACGCCCAAAGCTTCGCCGCCCGCCAATAGGCCTAGATCGCTGCCCAGTGACGGGCTGCCCGCCCGCTCACTGCCGCCAACAAGTTGAAGGCCCGCGTCGTCGCCTGCTGCGGCGATCAAAGCCCGACCCATGCGACCGGCCGCCCCGGCTATGGCTAGTTGAATACTCATGCTCCACCGATAGTCTGAGCGTGGTCAGGGATGCAAGGGCCATGACCCTTATAAAGGGGGGAAGGTCTAGGCTGTGCCGCAATTTTTCAATTTAGAACGGCTTTGCCACTGCCTGTGCCTTTGCAAGGGTTGCAGATAGGCCTCAGGCTCAATCTGCATCGAGACTATTTGAGGCGTCGCTTGACGACGGTGCACGGCTGCTTACTATGTTTGCATCATTTGATTTGGGGGGCGGTCGCATGTTGTTTAAGTCCATTAGAACTCGCCCCACATTTGTGATGGCAATAAAATTGTTCGCGATTGCTGCCGCATCCTTAATCGCCTCTAGCCCTAATGCCGCGCTCGCTCACACCCGCTTTCAAACAGATGACGCCGTTGCTGCAACCAGCTCTTCAGCCGGAGAAGGAAAGCAAACGCTTCGCAGCCCAGAAGCTTTCCTTTCTGGTTTCAAGCAGATGGGGCTAACTGCCAGTTTAAATACTGAAGATCCCAAAATGCCTGCGATCGAAGTAGATTTAAACGGTGAGACAATCATGGTCAGCTTTAGTGACTGTGATGCCAAAGGTTGCAACTTTGTGCAGCTTCTGGATTGGGCCATTGGTTTGTCAGACAAGCAAGTCAACGCCATCAAGGCTAGGTCGATTACAACTGAGCAATTTAGTCACCCTTTGTGGCTTGAAGCTGATAAAGTCATGGCTTTCTATAATTATCTTGTCATCGGCACAGACGGGGTCACAGTCCAAGCCCTGATCGAGAACATGGCCTATTTTATCGATACCAATGTTGAAATTTTGACGGCCACCTCAGATACGCCCAGCAAGTAGGGCAAACGACGTTCGGCCAGTCAAACCTGCAAAACGTGACCACGAACTTCGTGGCCGGAAACCAGGTTCAAGAAGGGATTTTCCCGGTCGCCAGCGGTGTCGCGCGCTATTATGGTGCGGTGCCTCTTAAGCCTGCTGACGCAACCAATTATGGTGTCGGCTTCATTCTGCGGCCATTTACCGGAACCTCGCTGACGGTTGATCTCGACGTGAGCTATACGATCGCTGAGAAATACACGGTCACGATTGGTGCGCAGAACCTGTTCAGCACCTATCCAGACAAGATTGCTCAATCCTCTACCATCAATGTGTTCCCAATCAGCGGCGGTCTTGCCGATGGTCAGGTCTATCCCCGCAGCGGTGGTCTATTCGGCATGAATGGCGGCTTTGGCTATGTTAGCTTGAAGGCCAACTTTTAAATCCATCTGACCCTTGGTCAAAAGAAAGGCGGGAAAGCTTTGGCTTTTCCGCCTTTTTTGTTTGGCGATCTGAAGGGCTGCTAGCCCCGCCTCACTCAAAGGTGATGGTGATCACGACGCGGCGGTTCAAAGGTTCCTGTGCGCCAGAGGTTTGCGGCACGGCAGGTTGTTCGGCTCCGGCGGCCTCAATCTGGATCATCGAAGGCAATAGGCCTCGCAAGATCATGGCATCACGCACCGCTTCGGCACGGGCGTTGGCCAGTTTCAGGTTTGAGGTGACACTGCCGCTTTGGTCGGTATGGCCTGCCAGTTTGATGGATTTTACAGGGCAACCCTGATCAAGCCGACCCAAAAGAACTTCGACCTTTGCCACTTCTTGCGGAGTTAGTTCGGCCGAATTCAGGCCGAAATATACCGTCTCTGTCACGCTGCGGCACACTTGCATGGGCGGAGGTGGCGGCGGAGGCGGCGGTGGCGGCGGCGGCGGAGGTGGTGACGACGGCATAGGTTGTGGCGGCGGTGCCGAAGTTTGAGGTGCTGAGCCTCTAGGCGTCTCCGATGACACGGGCACCGTTTTGCGCGTCAGGCTGCATTCGCTATCAGAGGATTGCAAGCCAGCTTCCAAATCATAATAGGGCAGGCCATCCCCTTTGCGACGGGTGAGCTTTAGCGCGCGATCGCGCAGCGGCAGGTCCAAAAGCGTGCAGCGGATATCATTGAGAATGAAAGGTCTGTCGGAATAATAGCCATGACCCAGACCAAATAATTCGGTTGCGACGTTAGACGCGTCAATCGTCGTGAAGCGCTGATCCTTTCGGATGTAAGGTGCGCCATTATTGGCATCCCCCAATCGATGTTCGACATTCCAATTGAGTGGCCAGCCCTGAACCAAACGCGAGGCAACCAAGGCGCGGTCACCGCTTGAGGCATAGATCACCACATTGGGCTCAATGGCCTCAAACTTGCCAACGGCTAAGTCAAACACCGTGGTTTCAACATCGGCAGCGGCCAGAATGACGCGGAACTCAATCTTATGATCTGGATGGGTCTTCAGATAATCAGCGGCAAAGTCTTGCAAGGCGCGGGTGAGCACGCGGTTGCCCATCGAGTGGGCCAGAATATTCACCCGCCGCAGTTTGGGATTTGCGGTGATCATGTCGAGGAACTCAGCCAGTCGCGGCGCGGCACCCAGAGAGTCTTTGCGGTCTGAATAATAATGCCAAGGTGCCACTTGGCCGTCCGACGGCCAACTGAACAAGATAGGCGCACCCGGTCGGAAGGGCGTGGCCTCGTTGGGGTTGGCGAGATCGACATAAAGCTGGGCGGCATTGATCAGGGCGTCATCAAACTTCACATTAAAGCCATGCACGAACAACAGGATGCTATCATCCTCATCGGCCACCGCACGGGCAAGCTCTGTTGTAAAAGCTTGTGTCTCCGTAGCCGTGATCCGCGTGACAAATACGTATTTTTCCAGCTCGCTTTGCTCTTTTGGAGGCGTGCCAGTAAGTTTTGGCATCGTGCCACGCTCACGCGTGCCACCCTTCTCCTTTAGGATGGGCAGCCACACATCGGCCCGACCAACAACCAACTGATCGCCCGCCTCATTGGAAAATGCGGCGACATCCCGCGCTTGTCCGGCTACGTCTGGTGCTTTGGTTTGAGTCAGGATCGCGCGGTTGGTGCCGTAAAAGACGCGGACACAATCGACATTGGCTTCCAGCGCCTGACAATCCTTTGGAAATTCAGGGTGGCGCGTGACGCTGGCACATCCTGCTAGGACTAGGAGAAGGGCAAGGCCCGCGATTTTGGCTGCAAACTTCATCATTATAGGCCCGGCAATCAGTGGCACTGGTGTAACCATCAAGCTACACCAGTGTTGTTGGCTTGCAATGGGTGAATGCTGTTGCGAAAACGGCATCCTTGGGTTGGCTGGGCCCGTGATGGGACGCCAGGCTGTCAATTAGAGGGATGGCTAAGGCCGTCTTCGTGGAACGTGTCAAAGCACGCCCCCCCCCTTCACCCCGCGCGCATTTTCCAAGGCGAGGCCTGATCCAGCTTGGCCTGACGGCGGAAGTCACTGGGGGATTGGCCGACGATTTTTTTGAAGACTTTGGAGAAGCTGAAGGCGTCACTGAACCCCACGGCGCGCGCGACATGCTCCAGCGTGTGGTCAGCTTCGGATAGGAGGGTCATGGCCTTTTGCACGCGCAAGGTTCGCAAATAGCTTAAAGGCGTGTCGCCCATCGTGCGGCGAAACCGCTCGGCCAACAGGGTGCGCGACAGGCCAGCGTGCTTTGCAAGTTCTTCCAGAGTCCAACCCTGCGCGGGATCTTCATGCATGACACTCACCGCTTTGCGGATCTGTAGATCGGCGATCCCTTGGCTCCAGCCTGCGCGGGCATGGCCCTGTTGGTCCACCATCTCGCGCACCAGATAGGTGAAGATCACATCGAGCAAGCCATAAATAATGGTCTGCCCACCCATGGATGGCTTGCTCAATTCCTCGTCCAACAGGCCAATCGTCAAGGTGAGGGGGTGGAATTTGGACAGGCTTTGGCCGTCCAGCACAAACCAAGCAGGGATTTCGCGAAACAGAGCGTGGACTGGGTCGTGCCAGAATTGATAGGCCCCACTGATCAGCGTGCTGGTGCCGGGCGAGGGGCTATAGGCCAAGGGTATCGCCGCCAAGTCGCCCGTAACGGAACGGACTTGGGCTGGGTCATAGTTGGGCGAGGTGCTGAGCACATGGGTGCACCCGCGCGCCATCAGGGCAACCGAGCCTGCCTCCAGCGCAATGGGTTCTTGCAAGCTGGCCGAGTGAATATAGGCCCGCCCACGCGTGACGACATGCAGGCCCATGCTCTTCTCGCACGGAAACTGCAGCGGTGTTTGCGCGTCTAAACTGCGGAGGTCCAACAGGCGGCGCTTCAGGCCCGCTTCATGCAAAATGTCGGTTAGAAGGTCCATCGTCTTTGCCTTTTCACGCGTGTACCCTTCATATATCCGGACGCATTGACATGAAATTCAGTATATTCGCCATTCTTCATCCCATTCTGGGCGACTAAATGCAAGTCACCAACTCAGGAAGGAAAATGTATATGTCTAAGATACTTGTGATCGGTGCCAATGGCACGGTCGGCTCGCAACTGGTTCGGCTTTTGTCAGATCAGGGCCATGACGTCGTGCGCACCACGAGCCGCGCGCCGGAAACGGCCCAAGATGTCCATCTCAATCTGGCTACGGGTGAGGGGCTTGCCACGGCGTTTGACGGCGTCGAAGCTGCTTTCATGCTCTCACCCCCTGGCTATACCAACCAAAACGAACTGCTCAATCCGGTGATCGACCAAGCTTTGGCCAGTGGGGTTAAAAAGATTGTCCTAATGACGGCGATGGGGGCTAATGCCGACGAGACTGCCCCCTTACGACAGGTAGAGCGCCACCTCGAACAATCGGGCCTCGCCTATAACATCATCCGCCCCAATTGGTTCATGCAGAACTTCCACACCTTTTGGATTCAGGGCATTTTGGAGCAGGGCAAAATCCTATTGCCGGTCGGCAAAGCCAAGGGCAGCTTTATCGATGCGCGCGATATTGCGGCGGTGGCGGCGGTGCTGCTCACCAGTCGCGACCATGACAATCAGGAGTTTGATCTGACCGGGGGTGAGGCGCTCGATCATGACGAAGCCGCAGCCCTCCTATCAAACGCCACCGGCCGGACCATCGTCTATGAAGAGGTTTCCGAGGAGGCGATGCTGGCCCAGCTTCTCGCCGCTGGCCTGCCGCAAGACTACGCCAACTTCCTGCTCACCATCCTTGGCTTCTTCAAGGCAGGCTATTCAGAAGCCATTACCCCTGCGGTTGAGGCGATTACAGGCGCAAAGCCCCGAACCTTTGCCGCTTATGCGCATGACTTTAAGGACGCTTGGAAGGTTTAGGGGCGTCTAGGCCGGGTCGCCCCCCGCGGGGCGATCCGTGTGCCTGCCCTAATACAACAGCCTGCGAGCCCGCTTTAGCTTAAAGGCTGACAGCTCTGCCTGCCATCGCGTCTTTATGCCGTCGAGGCTTTCGCCCGCAACAATCGCCTCGCGCAGCCACGACACACCGGCCAGCTTATCGAAGAAGGGCGGATTGCCGGGCAAGAAGGAAAAATCCTTGCTGTGGTGACGCGCGACCTCGAGCAAGACCGCGATTCCGGTGTCGACTGGGGCCAAGGCTGTGCGATCTGTGATGTGGATTTGCACGCCCGCGCACATTTGGCCCTGAAACTTGGAGAAGGACGGCGTAAACCAAGCGGGCCGGAAGTGCGCGCCGGGTAAATTGCGCCGGTTCAGGCGATCGGCAAGCCCATGTGCATCGACAAAGGGCGCGCCAATCAGTTCAAATGGCTTGGTCGTCCCCCGCCCTTCAGACAGGTTCGTGCCTTCGATCAGGCAGGTGCCGGGATAGGTGAAGGCGGTGTCGATTGTCGGCATATTGGGTGAAGGCGACACCCATGGCAGACCAGTCAGCGCGGCATCATCCCCGCGTCGCCAATTGGCGCATGTCACCACGCTAAGGTCACAACCAATGGCGAAATCCATATTCATCATCGTTGCCAATTCGCCCATGGTCATCCCATGGCGAATGGGGATGGGATAAGCGCCAACAAAGCTTGCTAAGCTAGGGTCCAAAACCGGTCCTTCGACCCTTGTGCCGCCAATCGGATTGGGCCGGTCGGCCACGATGACGCCAATCCCGGCTTCTCGCGCAGCTTGCATGACCAACGAAAGCGTCCATGGATAGGTGTAAAAGCGTGCGCCAATGTCTTGGATATCAAAGACCAACACATCCAGCCCGGCGAGCATGGCAGGCGTTGGTTTGCGGGTGGCCCCATAGAGGCTGAAGGCTGGCAGGCCTGTGCGTGCATCAACGCCGTCGGCCACGGCTGCGCCCGCTTGCGCATCGCCCCAAACGCCATGTTCGGGTCCAAATAGGGCCGCTAGCTTAAAGTCTGTCGCCCCGGCCATGAGACCGATGGCGCTTTCGAGTTCACGATTGACCCCGGTCGGATTGGTGATCAAGCCAACGCGCTTGCCCGCCAAGAGTGCGCGTTTGGGACCTAATAGGACTTCAAGGCCCGGGATCACGCGTCCTGTCCGCATGTGAGACTTTGCAGGTGTGCCACTCGTGACAGCGCTCGCCGCAGCGACGCCCACAAATCCGCGCCGGGAAAAATTCCTGATGAGTTGAGCCAACAACACCTCCCGCTGCACAAGCTTGATCCGTCCAGACTAGGCTGGTCTAACCGATTGCAACCGCAAGACAAAGGTCACCGGTCCGTCGTCTGGGAGTAGGTCCAAGCTGCCACTGTATCCCCGCGCGAGTGATCGCGCGATGGAAAGGCCCATGCCGGTCCCACCACGTGTTCGCTTGCTCGTGAAGAAGGGTTCGAAAATCCGGTCTTTATCGGCCTCTGGGATCAAGGGGCCATTATTAGCAAAGCGAACTTCGACCATATCTTGGGATTGCTCGAGCGAAACCTCCACCAGTCCTGCACCAGCTTGGCGCGCGTTTTCCAGAAGGGTCATCAAAATGGCCTCCAAGGTTGGTCCATCGATGGCGGCGAAAACGGCCGAAGCAGCCAAGCTTTTTGGTCCAACAATTTGGAAATGTTCGCTGGACAAACTGTCCGCCACGACCGTGAAGGCGTCAACAATTCTGGTGGCGGCGTCGACATCAATGGCCTGCATGTCGGCGCGTGCTAAATCTAATAGGCGCGAAACCAAGTGGGATAATCTGCCTGTATCGGCCGCCATATTGGCGAGAAAAGTTGCCCGCTCTTCTTTCGTCATTGTGGCTTCGTGATCTTGCAACAGCTCGATTGCCCCGCGTAATCCCGCCAAGGGCGTCTTAAACTCATGGCTGACGGAGGCGGCAAAGTCGCGCAGATAGCGGGACCTTTGATCAATGCTTTGGGCCATGGCGTCAAAGTCTTCATAGAGGGTTCGGATTTCGACGACTTGCAGTGCCGATCCCATGGGCGTTTCTCGCTTACCTTTCGCCAAGGCACGGCTGGCGGTCGAAAGAGACTCCAACGGCCGTACAATGGCGCGCCCAAGTACGGCAGACAAACCGATGAGCAGAATGAAAATCCCAATAACGCCAATTGCGATCTTGCCCCGATCCTCATAAATGCCACGCAATAGGGCTCGCGGTGAGCGCGACACCAAGACGACCCCAACGACCTCGCCATTCACCCGTATGGGCCTTGCATGATGGAGACGGATATTTGCCGCTTGGCTGAACACCTCCAGAATCGTGCGACGGTGATAGGTGGTGTTTAATCGCAGGACGGTCTGGGGCCGCCCCGCCAAAGCTTCCTTCACTTCGGGCAAGGATTGATAGCTGCCTTGGCGACCGGGGAAGTTCAGTAAAGCCCCATTGCGGTCCAACAACAGGATCGAAGATAGGGTCACCCGCTTGGTTTCTTCGATTGCAGGTGCCAAGCGCTTGGCGGCTGCCAGCGCATCTGTGTCGGGGGGCGCTGTTAGCGGCGTGGCTTTAGGTCGTTCGGCAAGAATTGGTGAGGCGCGCAGATCAATTGCGGTAGACACATCTTGAACGCCGCCCACCACATCGGTTGGGTAGGAAGTGTGCGCGTTGAGGTCCTGATCGCGCGATCTTGGCATCTCGGGTCGGGCTGCCCCGTCTGTTCCAGAGGCCGCGTTGGCTGAGGACGGACGGACAGGCCATACAATTGCGGCAGCTGCGGCAATGGCTGCACTTTGCGCAATCAGTTCAGCTTCGGTTCGGCGGACAAGGGCATTCTCATAGACGCGCAGAAAAATGGCGCTTAAGCCCGGCAAAGCTGCGACGAACAACATCACGCCAAACAAAATAGTTCGTAGCCTTAGGATCGGCCAAAATCGAACCATGAGAGACTTTATCGGCCCAAACACACTCATGTGCTATCGCAACTGCCGATCGCATAGCCAATGGCCGTCCGCGTCTCGATGATATTGGGGCAGCCCACATCGGCAAACTTGCGCCGCACATTGCGAACATGGCTGTCGATGGTTCGATCTGAGACGGCAAAGCCCGGCCCGTGCAGTCGATCAATTAATTGGTCACGCGTGAACACGCGGGCTGGGGCCTGCATCAGGGTTCGTAGCAAGGTGAATTCGGTTGCAGTCACAGGGACTTGGCGATCTTGCCAAAAGGCCGTCCAACTGTCGGACTCGAGGCGTGCAGACCCATGGCGCACACTTGGTCCGCCCGATCCGGTGGACAGATTAGGCGTGGACTTGTCTGAATTATGTGGAGATGGCTGGCTGGCGGCCCGTCTCAAGATTCCGCCAACACGCGCAACGACTTCGCGCGGAGAGAAGGGCTTAACCACATAATCATCGCCACCAAGCTCAATTCCCAAGATGCGATCAATCTCGTCATCGCGGCTTGAGAGAAACAGAATGGGAAGATTGCCTTGCGCCCGCACCCGCCGGCAAACTTCCAGTCCATCCATCGTCGGCATCGTAATGTCCAAGATCATCAGATCTGGATTTTCGTTGGTGACGACATCTAATGCAATCGCCCCATTCTCTGCCTCGCGTGTTTGATACCCCGCCTTTGCCAATGCAAACACCAAAAGCTGGCGGATATGCGGGTCATCATCCACGACAAGAATAAGTTGGTCCATGTGTTCCATGTTCATCGCTTCCAGCTCTTGATGTCAATTCCCGGGATGAGCGGCTTGGGGATTATAGGTGGATGCTGGGTTTGGCATTGAATAGGCGATTAGCTTGCCATCGCAGCCCCGATCACCCGGCCCCAAATCAAGCGCCGGCAGACTTGCGACAGCCCGTTTCGCCGCGGCCACATTGTGCTTTAGACTCCAGGTCCAAGCCATATTGCGCAATTCGGCCTCTTCTGAGCGCTGAATATTTCCTCGGACGAACCTCACGCGCTTCTGGAACTCCTGCGGCAAAGGCCTTTGTTCGAGCGACACGAGTGGCAGGATAGCGCCCGAACCCAATGTGCCCATGTAACACAAGTCCAACTCAACGCCCCTACCTCCGGCCTCTTTGGCGTGGGTAACATTCCATTGCGCGGCAATCGCGCGCGTATCGACAAAGCAGAAGCCGGTTAGAACTAGGCCCGCCGCCCATAAGTTTGCATTGATAAGCCAGCTACCAGACTTTGCGCGCAAAAGCCGCCAGCAAATTAAAGCCAAACCGACGCCGACCAAAACCATCCAAGCCAAGGCTGCAATGCGCAATTCCGTCAGGCTATAAGCCTCAACATAGTCCCAGGTCCGAATGATGGATGAGACAACCAGCAAAACATTCTGGGCAATCCAAGCACTGACCAATCGGCGCGCCCGTTTATCTTGTGCGGCTTCACTGCTGGGTCCCATCAACACCAGCACGAACAAGCCGGCCAATAGGGCAGTTACGATCAAGGGATACGCACCGCGATGGGCATATTGGGCTAAAGTCACGTCATCTGGCAGGGGCACAAGGCCGCTCATGAATGCGAGGTCCATGCCATTTTGCATCAAGAACAAGCCATTGAAGACAACGAGCGACAAAAGGATGCTCGCTAAGGCGGGTGCCTTGATTGACTGAGGCGTCACTTCAGGCGTCGCAACTCGTGGCCCTCGGCGCCGCCAAGGCCGAAATAGGGTCCAAATCAGCGTCCCGATCATGAACCAGATCAGCCCCCGACCTGCGAGCTCGGCGTCTAAGGCAGGTAAAGAAATTTGGGCAAAGAGGTGCTCCAGCACGGGATTGGCTTGAACAAAGAGCCCTAAGAAGACGATGCCGCCGATAACGGGCAAGGCGAGAAGTTGCGTGACTGCGAGCACATTGAGTTTAGATTTTTCGGACCGCTTCCGGGCTTTGGCGACCCGACCAACATCCATTAGTGGGGTGAAGGGCGAGGCCAAACCATGCACGGCCAAGCGCCAGAGCCATTGCCAACCATCTTTCAAGTGACTGGCAAACGGCATCAAAGCCGCGATGCTGATGGCCGTCCAAAACAGAACAAAGGATAGGAGGCTGCCGTAAAGCACAATGGCGGTACAATAGATCGCCGTTGCGATGATTGCCCCAATTCCATATCGCGAAGACATGATCGTGGGCCGAACCAGTATCAAGCCCGCAAGCAAGGCTAACCCATAGAGACCTAAATTCCCTAAGCCAAAGCTCTGTTGCCAGAACATCCAGTCCCAGATGAAAACCAGAATTGCAGCCGTTGCCAGCTTTCCAAGAAAGCCATGCCGCTTCCATACGCCTAATCGATCCATCGCGCGCTCCTCGCCGTTTGAGCGCACACTTTGCCTCTCCAACATGCAGGGCGAATGCCAACCCTATGCTGATGCTCTGCATTGGCTGTGCAGAAATTGTGCAGGACGATCTCCAAAGTAAGGCCGCAAAGCAGACCGGAGCAGCCATTTGCTCACACGCAGCCTACGCCCAACTTGGGAGTTGTTTTCGAACTTGATTTCATCGGAAAAAATGGTGGAGCCAAGGGGAGTCGAACCCCTGACCTCTTGAATGCCATCAGGAGGTCAAGCATTTTCCGGCTTTTTCCAACTTTTGTATAATTATATGATTTATTTATCTTTTATAGAAATTTGACACGTCGTCATTTTCCTGAAAATACCCTCGAATTCCCTCCCGTTGGTATCGGGGTGGTATCGGCGTGACCTCTTAAACGATTGCATAAGAGGTCCAGGGGGTTTTAAAGTAAGCCATGCAAGATCGGGTAAAACTGACAAAACGATACATCGATGCGCAGACACCGGACCCAGAGAAAGAGCGCTGGATCTGGGACAGCGAAGTGCGTGGATTGTTCTTGCGCATCTATCAAAGTGGCGAGAAGCGCTTTGCAATGAAGTTCAGAGTTGGCCGTCAGCAGAAGGTCTTCACGATTGGGACCGTGGGCTCGCCCTGGACCATCGAGACAGCCCGCGAGCATGCCAAGGAGCAATTGCGCGACGCCTCCCTTGGTGTGGATCCGCAGAAGCGCAAGGCAGCGGCACGGGCAGAGCTCACGGTGTCCGAGCTCATTGATCGCTACTTGAAGGAAGGGCCAGCCGATAAGCCAAACAAACGTGCTGCGACCTGGGAGCAGGATCGATCTAGCCTGCACTCCCATGTCCGGCCTCTGCTGGGTAGTCGCATCGCTGCTCACCTGAAACCGTCTGATCTTGCAAAAGCTCAAAGCGAAATCGCGGCGGGCAAGACGGCGGTTTCCGCGTTGAGTGGCAAGAAGCGCGGGCGGCTCAATATAACGGGCGGCAAGACGACCGCATCGCGCTGCACCATCATTTTTCAAGCGATGATGGCTTGGGCCGTTAGTCGGAAGATTTTGGTTGCTCATCCCACATTGGGTGTGGTGCGCTACAAGATCGAAAAGCGCGAGCGCTTCATCAGCGTTGATGAAGTCCAAAAGATATTTGAAGCCACAGAGCGTCTCGAGAAGCGCGGTGAGGTCCGATCTGAATTCGGCCTCATCATTCGATTATTGATCCTGACCGGCGCGCGTCGAGGCGAGATCCAAGGCCTCCAGTGGCGTGAAGTCGATTTGGCTCGGCGCTCTATTGTTTTGCCCGATGCTAGATCAAAGACTGGTGCGCGCCGAATTCCACTATCCGATGCCGCTATCGAGGTTCTCGAAGGGATCAAACGGAACGGCGACTATGTCTTCCCGGCTAATCGCGCCAATGCTGCTTCCGGCCATACTGTCGGCCTACCTCGAGCATGGCGCGCTATCCGTGAAGAGGCAGGGCTTGATGATCTCCGGATCCACGACCTGCGACATTCGTTTGCTTCGTTTGCCGCGGAAGCTGGAGCAAGCCTGCAGCTGATCGGGAAGGCGCTAGGGCATACCCAAATGCGAACAACTGAACGCTATGCTCACCTTCGGGATGACCCCTTGCAGGCGTTGGTCAATGAGATTGGTGAACGGGTGAAAGCGGCGAAGAAGGTGCCTGCAGTCCAATAAGAGCATTGCGCTGAGTGCTTTGTTTGCAATGAGCCAAGGGCTGTCAGCGGGAAGGCATTCGCCCATTCTCGAAAGCAGACTGCTGAAGGGTCAGGCAATGGGTGCACTTCAAGTTGTTCTTCGATGCCAAAGTTTATGGCAGGATTTTACAAGGCTGGGTCAGCGGCAACCATGCCTTGGCTTTCCTCAGCTCGTCTATTTTGGCAGCGCCCAAAATCGCTGGCGCGCTCGTTATGTAAGAATGAGTTGGGCTTGTAGCCACTAGTGCGGCGGCTTCGGTGCAATTGCTTACGGGTCCGGGTTCAGCTTTTCGGCTTGACTTGTTGACGGCGTGGAGACTTCTGAACCCAGTTAAGATGACCCTGGTGTGAAATTTTTACGAATGGCGGAAATAGGGTTGACAGACGCGGCAGCCACCGTAGGATGTGTAAAGTCGCAAGAAGTGTTTTTTCAGTAGTCTATAGTTCACCGCCTTGCGGTACATGTTTTAACCGATGAGAGCGGGGCCTCCTTCGTCCATTATGCATTTCGATGGAGTGTCAGATTTTGGTTCAAAAGCACAGAAAACAGTTTAATGTATTGGACGCCGCGCTCAGGCGGGCTTTTGACCTGACGGATGTTAAGGCCAAGCAAATAGAAGTTTTCGTGCTGGATTGGCGGACGATTGATTTTGTGCGCTCGCCAGTTTCAAAGGCTACCTCTGAGGCGGGGAGGGAGCGGTGATGGCTACAGTTCAGAAATTACTTAAGTTTTCTTTGGCGCTGGTGGTGGTGTGCGCATCAGTTGTTGCGCTGGATACAGTAGTGTTTCAAATGCAGCTAAAAGAAACAGGCTCTGCGATCTGTAGTGAAAATTTTAGCAAACCAACTTGGTTGTCAACGCGTGTGAGTCAGAAAGCATACCCAGGAATGGCTCTGACTCCTGACCTCCCAACAGCAATGTTTTTCTTACCGACAGAGACTGAAAATGGGTTCCAGACCACTCGTAATTTTGAGCTTCAACACTCTGCTGAGGGCCTTGTTAGCAGTGACTATGATCGTTTTGCCGCAGACAAGTGTCAGTACTTTCGCATCGTTAAATTGAATTCCTCAGGTGATCCAGAAAATAACGATCAGCGATACGTTAACTATGAACGTGTACTTACCAATTATAGCGGCCTTTTTTTGTTTGCTGGAGCAAACAGAAATCAACAAGAGCTCACCGCGTCGGAATTTTCTATTTGGCGAAAACGTGGTTTCGCAAATACCCGATTTTTTGACATCACCGTGAACAAAACGGGGCGAAGCGTAGGTGGAATAACATGCGGCACTTATGGGTTCGCTGTGGATCACGGAACAAAAGATGAATTCGCTGGATTTCGAATTTCTAAAAACGGTGACGCCTCTAATTCGCGCTCATGGGCAGCAGACTACTTAGTAGAGAGGTATCTGCTGCGCGCAGAGATTTGTTCGTTCATGTTGTACACTAGATATAGTGCAATTTGGTCGCCCAGACCAACGTATTTGTCGAATTCAAGCATACTGCCAACAGATAATACAACACTAAATCGAATGATCTGGCACTACGATTTGATCCAGATCAGGCTTAACCAAATCTTCAATCGCGAGATTTCTTGAGGAACAACCGAGATGCCACCACCACAGGAAACTATTGGCACCATTGAAGTTCCTAGCACCAGGACAACACTTGGTCGTCGCGGACGTGCTAAACTCAATATCAAGATAGTACTGGAGGCACCTAGTAATGGAGGGCCAATTTCCAGCGCTCAAAGGGCAAATGGAGTGGCACTTCAACGCTTCATTCAAGGTCAGTTGCAAACTCGTGAATTTAACAGTCTTGTTGACACAATTCAGCAGGGTTTTTGGTCAAGAGGCGCTTTGGGGGCGAACCAAATAAGAGTTGTCGTCCACGATAGCAGTTTTGGACAAGATCCGACGGGCTGGCATGTGGCAACTAAGTCACCAATTGGAACTCCAGAAGTTCGCGTGGGGTTCAGACTGCTTAATTCAGGACAAGGTTATGCATACGCAGCGGCACCACCCTCCGGTAGCGTATGGGTCGCGAGCAATGTTGTTAACACTAATAACGTCTATGCTGCCTACCGGTCGGAAGTCCAGACTGATAAGTTGAAGGGCGTCTGGATAAATTTAACAACCGGAGCGACAGGGACGGCATCGAAAATCACTCTAGATACTCCATTTACAGCTATTATGAATGAATTAGGTGATATCGCGGTTATCAAGACCTTGGGCGGATATAAAAAAGCTAAGTCTGATAACTATTCTCAAGCAATTCAAAGTGACTGGCTCACAAAAATTGGCGTGCCACGGAGAGTTAGCTCTTTAGCGGAAATTCATCCCGACATTCGGAGTGTGCCAGAAAATAAAAACGTATTAGAAACCACGAGCACTCTTTCTGCCCCTTTGGGGGGATTAGGTTCAGTCAGATGGGAAGAGCAGCTTGGGTTGACGCTAGCACAAGTAACGTCATCGCCAACATTTACTGAATTAAAACAGAAAATTGATGCTGCGTCAATTTTAGACCGAAATGGTAATCCTAATTACGCTGGCAGTGGGACAGCTGATGATGAGTGGAAAGCAGCTAACAAACGGAAGAGAGCGATTTTATCAGGAGCAAATGAAGAACAAACTGGTAGGGGACCCAAAAACACCGATCTAACAACGAAACTTAAACAAGAAACACCGCTTTCTGAAGCAGAGTTAATTGTCAAACTAGGCCTTCAAGAATACGCCTTCCCCCTTTCCAGCATCGGCCAACAGTTCGGTTCTTCGCTTGGTCAATTTCTTGCGGGTGACAAGCAGGTTGTAGGTGTACTGGCTGGATCATTGATTGGGACTGTGGCATATAATATTGGGCAGTCAATTGAGATTTCGCGCGCGGTAGCGGCTTATAATGCTAACCCGCCACCAGATGGTTCCGCGATTACCCAGAATGTAACAGCTACGGTATTCAGTAACTTCGGCATTGAGTTCGCTCAGTTTACGGCTGGAGCTGCGATTGGCTCGATCTCCAGTTATATGTCGATGGAACTTGGCAAGGCCTTGGGTTTGAGAGGTTTTGGGGCTGAGTTGTTCAGCACGGTCTCTTCTACCTTACTTAGTCATGCTTTGACTAATGTAGCTTCTAACCTGCCAATTTTAAAAAACCTGGTGGCCAAGCCAGAAGTCTGGTTCGGCGATAACGCTGTTCCTGGGGCCGCGTCTTTGGCTTTTGCTAGCTCGATTGGGTCATATTTTGGGCAGAAGCTAGCGATGAAGGTGGTAACGCCAAACACACAAGCTGGAGCAACTTTGAGTAGCTTGTATGCATCTTACCGGGCAACCCAAGGTGCGCAAATTGGCTTTCAAATTGGATATAGTTTGGGTGGGCCAATCGGGGGCTTCATTGGCGCTGTGCTAGGCGCAACGCTCGCTTCGTTCACAGCGTGGGTGCACTCGACTAACATTTTCAATTTGTTTGGTAAGAAGAAACAGCGTGTCCCATCTGCCTTTGCAGATGCGGTGTTGAGCGTACAATCCAACCGCTTTGAGATCGGAACGTCTAGTGTCTCAAGTGGTGGCAATCTCGAGCTTGCTCGCAACATGGCGACGGTTACCCAGGAGACTCTCAATGGCCTGATTGAGACGATTGCGGCTGGTCAGAAGCTGCGCTCGATTTGGTCGGGTAGTCAGGGGGCATTAACGGCCCGGTTTGGGCATACCAATGACCAGCTTTGGGTGCGTCTTGGCGGTCAATATGGACCACAGACCAATGTTAACAGTGCAGATGAGGCGGTCGACAAGGCAGTTCTTTGGAGCTTGCCCAACTTACAGATCGCAGGGGGCAATATGTTCTTGAAGCGCGCCGTGGCGCGCAGCAAGGCGAACTCGGTTACGACGCTAACGGGCGATATGCAGATTGCCGAGGATTATGGCTTTTATCTGCAGAACCGCGCATTGATCGACGCGGCAATAGCGGAGCCGTACACGAGCATGAAGCTCGCCACGACAGATTATTTGGCGTGGATGCGGTCTGCACCTTGGGACATGGACCTTTATAAGAGCCAAGCCGCCAATGGCGATCCAGAAGCTAAAGATTTGGCCAAGATGCGCGCTTGGGCGGAGCGTCGCTTAGTTGAATATGGCTCTGCTGGAACTTGGGTGCATTCTGCTTATGCAGTCGCGGCCAATGTCGACAGCAATTTCTACGATGCCAATAAGAGCTTTATGACGCGGGCATTGGCGAAAGATAGTGTCCCGCTAAATGGCGGGGATTTAGCGTTTTATAATGCGAACAAGGTTCAGGTTGACCGCATTATTTCGCGCCTTGCATTGACCCAATTTGCGGCAAGCTGGATTATCACGTTACAGCGTGCAGCTGAGCTTAAGATCAATCAGGCGTCGGCGAGCGACTTCTTTGGCGGAGCACAGGGCTTTGCGGATAGTCTGAAGTTGATGAGCTCGGCTGGTGATAGCCCGAGCTTCTATGATGACCTTCGCCTGACGATGCAGCCCGATGGTACAACACTGCGTGCGGAATATTTGAGCGGTGGCAGCAACCGGGTGCGCGGGGCGGATCTGAGCCGAGGAGATGACTTCGTCCATACGTGGTGGGCCGGTGGCGGTGCCTCGTCGCGAGGTACCCAGACCGTCGATGGAGAGCGGGCATTTGTCATCAACGGCAGTGGTGTTTACCAAAGTTGGGGCAACACGGATTCGGGCGTGTTTGCGATCAATGGTGGAGATCGAGCTGATGGTTGGTACAGTGTAAGGGGTGGTGAACGTCTCGGGTTTGGGCTTGAGTTTAAGAGCGGCAGCTCCAACAGCAGCATTGTGGCTCACGTACACTTTTGGGCGGCTGACGGTACCGAACTTGGGTATCAAACAGGCGCTCAGAATAGCGGATACTCGGCAGATTGGCAGAAGGTTTCGGGCGTTGTGACCGCTCCAGCCAACGCAGCATATGCAGCAGTTGTCGTTTGGACATTTAGAGGTGGTAATTTCCAGGGGCAACAACACACGACGGCCTTGCGCAGATTCCAAGTTGAGACGTTGGCTGCGGGTGCTACTGGCGTTTCCGATTGGGCGGGATCGTCTTATGACACGTTTGATTTGGGCAATTTCTGGAATGATGTCGGTTATAACAATGCGGGTAGCACATTCCAGATTTCGAGCAATCGCTGGGGCGTTAACCCGCAGACAGCTGGTGCATCCAATCAATTTTACGACTACAGCAATTGGTCGGCTGATCTGGAGATTAAGGATTGGCACCAGCAGGTCGATTGGGTCGAAGATCCGCCCTATTACGATTACTGGGGCAATTGGGTAAACGCCGGATCGGGATCTTACCAGACTGTCACTTATACTGGTGGCGACGATGTCTTCAAATCCGGGTCTGGCAATGACCGTCTAGAGGGTTGGGGTGGAAATGACTGGTTGGACGGTGGGTCCGGCCGCGATGGCATCTTAGGCGGCGAAGGCGATGATGTGTTGCTCGGGCGAGCTGGCATTGATGGCCTTGTTGGCGGGGAAGGCAACGACTATTTGTCCCTTGGTGACGGCGACGATTACACTGACTGGGTGTTGCCTATTAATGGTGGTGCTTGGGGTGAAGGCGGCGACGACGTCTTTAGTGGCGGCCAAGGCCAAGATTCCATGTTTGGGGGCGAGGGCAATGATCTGTTTATTGCCGACGAAGATAGTTCGTGGGACTGGTATGATGGCGGCAACGGCTCCGATACCGTCAGCTATGTGAAATTCTCATCCGCGATCAATTACGACTTGAGTGTCCGCGCTGGATGGGGCTGGGGTCCTGAGGCGCGCGCATTCATGGGTGATGGCCTTAATCTGATCGAGAACATCACCGGTACGAACTTCAATGATGTGATCCGCGGCGATGAGGTTGCCAACATTCTCAAGGGTGGTTTTGGCGACGATCAGCTTTATGGCAAGGCAGGCAATGATACATTCGAAGGCGGTCAAGGCGCAGACAAATTCTTTGGCGAAGACGGAAGCGACACAGCCAGCTATGAGAACTCTCAGGCTGCTGTTTGGGTTAGTCTTCATCCCACGGCTGAAAACAATTGGGCTGGCGAAGGCTTTGGCGGTGACGCCGAAGGTGATACCTATTCTTGGGTTGAGAACCTAACTGGATCGGCATTTGCAGATACGCTGAAAGGCGAAGGTGGCTATAACAACCTCATAGGCGGTCGTGGCGATGATTGGTTCACGGCCACGTCGGGTGGGGATCGCCATGAAGGGGGGGAAGGCTTTGATACGGTTGACTTCTCCGAGTTGACTTCGGCAAGCTGGGTTGATCTCAACGCTGGCTATGGCCAGTGGGCTGCAGGTGGAACCACTTATGTGGGCATTGAACACCTGTTTGGTAGCAATTTCGGTGACCAGTTTTTCGGTTCTGCCCGCGATGAGACATTCTCAGGCGGCAAGGGCAATGACTATCTCTCCGGTGGCGGCGGTAGCGACACCTATGTGTTCAACATTGGCGATGGCTATGACACTCTAGCGGATGATGCGAGTGCCTCAAATGCGCTCATATTTGGTGAGGGTGTGACTTGGTCGAAGCTGAGCTTCAATGCACCTGGCCAAGGGTTGCAAATGATGATCCGGGGAACTGGTGAAGGTATTTGGCTCGATAGCAACTTCTCATCGCAAAGCGGCAATAACAAGATCAAGACGATCGATGTGGGCGGCGCTGGAAGCTTGGAGATTGGCCGGATCAATCATGGTCGCTCTGGCAATGCTTGGGGCGAGTATATCTTCGGCAACACCAATACATTTGATTGGAACTGGGGCTATGAGGGTGATGACATCATCTATGGCAGCGGGAACAATGGTTGGTACAATGCCTATGCGGCCTATGAGCAAGCCGACAACATCATTGTCGGTGGCGAGGGTAACGACACGATCTATACGTCGGTTGGCGATGACACATTTGTATTTGAACGTGGACATGGCACAGACACGATCAATGACGGTGGCGGTCGTGACCGGATTGTAATTGGCTCAACGGCCACGATGGAAGATGTGATCTATAAAGTGGATGGCTATGATCTTTGGGTCGGCTTGAAAGATCAGACTAATTCTGCGCTAGAGGCCAATCAAGTTGCCGATAAGATTAAAATCGTCAATGGCGGTATCAAATACCGCGATATGGAATGGGGCTCGCCAAACGGTAACATGTGGAATTCTTCCACATTGGTTGAACACGTCGCCGCAGGTGGAGCGGAGATCGACTTTACCAAGCTCGATGTGAATTGGACGATCGTTGATAATGACGTCTCCAATTATAATTGGTGGTACCCTGTTGTTCTCGATCTTGGTGATGATGGCGCTGATCTTGTCTCGGTTGAGGGCAGCCAGATTGTGTTCAAGCCTGACAACAATGCGCCAATGTACCAAATGGGTTGGGTCGATGGCGACGATGGCATTCTAGCTCTCGACCGCGACGGTGATGGTGCCATTACCAAGATGAGCGAGATTTCGTTTGTCAAAGACTTTGGGGGTGCCAAGACAGACATGGAAGGCCTTAGAGGTTTTGATACCAACAAGGATGGGGTCCTCGACGCTAATGATGAGCGCTTTGCAGAGTTTAAGGTCTGGCGCGATGTCAATCAGAATGGCCGTGGTCGTGGTAAAGAGCTGCAAACATTAGCTCAAGTTGGCATTACTTCGATCAACCTTTCTCTCACGAGTACGGGCTTTAGTACCAAAGACACCCGTGACAATGTCATTTTAAACACCGCCAACTTCAC
The DNA here is from genome assembly GCF_049239865.1 of Aquidulcibacter sp. Lineage (NCBI taxonomy): Bacteria > Pseudomonadati > Pseudomonadota > Alphaproteobacteria > Caulobacterales > Caulobacteraceae > Aquidulcibacter > Aquidulcibacter sp. Next base: position 18,921 of record NZ_JBMLTR010000043.1, on the reverse strand, counting down.
GTGGGCAGATGGTACGACAGGAACGGCCAATGACGTCGCTCTGGGTGCGCGTTTGGCCCATGTTGCTGGTCCAGTTCTTGGCAAGGGCAGCAAGGCTTCAGTCAAGCCATCTGATGATGGCGAACTGGGCCGGGCGAAGTCTTCTGGCAAGAATAAGTTGGACAAAGTCACAATCGCCAATGGAGCGGAGGCTCCAAAGCAAAATCTCGAGTTCGTACGTGCGGACGCCAATGATGGCTCAGCTAATCTGAAGAAGGTCGTCAAGAAGAAGCGGACGTTTAAAGATCGAGATGCTGCCGCTGGCACTGCTACGCCATCGGCTGGCACAGCGGCACCTTTGGTAATTGATTTGGACGGCGATGGCATTGAGCTCGTTGAAGCAGCAGACTCAAAAGTATGGTTTGATCTGAATGAGGATGGGTTCGAAGATCGGTTGGGTTGGGCTGGATCCCGCGAAGGGATTTTGGCGCTCGACCGCGATGGTGACGGCCTCGTACAGCCTTTGAGCGAGATTTCGTTTGTGCAGGACTTGCCTGGTGCAATGACAGACTTGGAAGGCCTCAAAGCCTTCGATACCAATGGCGATGATTGGTTGACGTCTGCAGACGCAACCTTCTCGAGCTTCTTGATTTGGACAGATACCGATCAAAATGGCCAGTCCTCCTACGAAGAGCTCGTAACCCTAGATCAGGCAGGCATTGAGAAGATTGGTCTGGTCTATATTGATCATCCAATGCGCAAGCAGTCTCAGGCTTCTGGAACTGAGTTGGCGACGACCGACTTGCCGTCTTATCAGATGGCTATGGAGGCCGAGGGTATCGCGGAAGCTACGTCAGCTTCTTCAGCCCAAGTTGGTGAGGGCGTTCAGACTGAACTCGCACCTCACACGCTTGCACCAGTCAAAGAAGCTGCAACATCTGCGACAGAAAATGTGGGTGGCATCGAGAATACGAAGAACCGCATTTTTGGTCATGCAGAAGTCGTCTTCAAAGATGGTCGAATTGTACGCGCCGCAGATGCCGCATTTGGTACCATCAATGGTCTGGCAATTGATCCGCTCGCGAGTGCTTCAAAGATTGCGGAGACCGCTTCAACCAACCCCTATGAAGCGCTCGACTTTGGTCAGCCATGGAGTTTGAATGCTGGAGATCGTCGCAAGATGATTGAGAGCTTGCGTGATCAATCTGGTCCTCCCAAAGGGTTCGACGACCTGATGAGTGACGACGGCACATTTAATGAGGCCGGATCAAATGGATCTGCAACTTCCTTCAGTGACGCTAATGGTTCTAGCTCGTTGGAAGATGGTGGAATTGGTCATGACGCACTTCCTGGGTCGCTGGCGTCGATTGCTCCAGCTTCAGATGTGTTCGCAGCTATCACCTCGGCCCGCTCGCTCTCAGGTTTGGAAGATAGACTTGCCGATAACGCGTTTGGCTCAAGTGACCAGGAAAACACTGCTACCAATCGTGCCATCAAGCGTTGGTGGACCGATCCCGCTGCAGGCATACAGGCGTTCCGTTCCACACTTGCTGGAAAGGACGAGTTTGCCTCCGACTTGGCTGCGATGGCAGAAAGTGCTGCTTCCTCACAAGCAAGTGGCGCGCTGATGTCATCGGCCGATGCAGCATCGGCCCGTCAAAACCAAGCCTTTGCTCAAGCCATTACCCAGTTCAAATCACCGGCAAGAATGGGAGGTACAAACAATCGTACTTCCCAAGACGGCCAATCCGCCACATTGGCTCCGGGACATGTCTCAGGCATCGGCCTCTCAAAGGCACGCACAATCGCAACGAATTGGGCGTAGTCAACCGCACATCTCCCCAGCAGTTTAAGCGCCGCTGGGGGACACCTTTGGGCTGCTCTGCTGAGCACCCTATTTCAATGGAGCGCTTTCCAGCTTTGTTTTTTGCCACAATGGATAAGACATCCTTAGCTTATGTTCACTAGTGTCAGTAAATGGTCTGCGCCACTTTGTCTGCTTGCATCAAAAATCTTGTATTTGACCGATCGCCACGAAGCAGCAGCAGAGCTGCCTGATCCATTTTGATCGCTTGGACGGTTGTTCCAATCAAGGCGGATTCGCATCTGGAACTCTCAACAAGGCCATAATCGGTTTGTTCGCTGGGGCGTGGGAAGTATGGTGCGTTACCCTTCGAATAGTCCCATAGGTCCTGACCTTGGAAGTTGCACACAGAACCTTGATCGACGCGACTAGCATTTGGCGAGCTGATTGACGAGCAAGGCCGGTCCAAGGCTGCTAGCACAACAGCTGACTCATCGCTGAGTCAGATGTCGAGACTGGCTCACGCCCTAAGAGCTTCCTGTCAGCTGCAGAGTTAACTCGCAGAGAATAGGCAAAGTGAGTTTACATCTATTGAATTGGTGTTAACCTCGAATACAGCGTATAGTTGATATTCAGAGCAGGCAGTCGCGATTAAATGCGTGTTGGTCTGCGTTAGGGTTTCGCAGGGATGTTTAGATCGAAATTCTCCAGTTTGTGTATCGGCTTTTCCGCTGCATTTTTGGTTTCGAGCTGCCGTGCGGACGGGATCCCCTTGCCACCTTTCACCACGATTTGTGGGGGCTCAGCTGTGCACTTTAGCTATGCGGGGCGGAATGATGTTCCAACTGCCGCATGGTTCAGCGCGCCTCCTAGCGCCCCAAAGGTCGGAAATAATTTGCTCATCAGAATAACGCCGCAAACACAGGCATTTCTTTTGCCGATCGTAGAACCGACTGACGCGGACATCTTTGTTGTTCCTTTTTCCTTTTTCTCAACAAAAACTCAAAAAGAATTTGGGGTCCAAGCCGAGAAAATTTCTCCTCAACCATTTGATTTAGATCGCCAGATTCCGATTGGTCATTTTTATGCGAGACAGCTTCTTTGGTCAGATAAAACGAGTGGCTCGCCTACGCCAAACGCCGCGTGGGAACGCACGCTAGAGTCTCTTCGACTGGAAACCAACCGTTTTAGAGCCGACCGCCCACTCAGTAAGGCTTCCAAGATTATAACCTTCCAAAAGCCAATTGACGGTAAAATGCCAATCATGGGCAGCGCGTTAATATACAGTAAAGAGCAAAGAAAAGTTCTTTGTTTCGTCGCTCAAGATTGGCCTGAAGCCTTCGTTGAGGCGCAAATTGGTGCGTGTTTAGCGGTTCTTTATGGCTATGTCGGACCTGAATTAGATTATGATACTGAGGTCACGGTAGCAAATATTATAAAATATCAAAGCCTTGAAGAGTGTTCTCGTGCAATGCAGATCGAAGCTGAAAAAGCGAAAATAGTTGGGGCTCACTAAATCGTATCAAACGGTAGGGATGTTAAAATGCCAAGCTTTGTCATAAATGGTGTCACGTTTCAGATAAACGATGGAAACGCAGTCCCCGAAGTTACAAGAGCGCTAGAGGCGATTCAACATACTCCCCACATGCGCGCATTGACCGACCATCTCAAAAGTACCAATCGGCCCGTGATACAAATACAAGCAACTTATGGAATCGTATCCGGTGGAATTGCTGCGGGAAGTTTTATAAACATCAGTCGCTTCGGCGGGTCCTTACGACTTGCAAAGCAAGGTAACCGTTACTCAGTAGTTCCAATGGACATGCTCAGAACTTTGGTTCACGAATTTGGGCACCTATTTCAAAAAGGAAAGAGGGACAATCCATTAACTGAAACTTTCGAGGAGAAATTGTATGAGTGGAACGCTTCCACCTTTGAAAGTACACTCTTGGAGGCGATTGGGGTTCCTCGTGTTATAGCATATTATAACAGGGGCCTTGTCTTTAATGCACGTGACGGCAAAATTTACGGAACCCCAGAGCAGATTTCGTTACTTCGAGGATCTGGTATTACTAATTTGGGAATACTCCCAGAAGGTCTTTACGAGAATTCCGCTCCAATAAGCACGGCACCAAATACACAATTAACAGAAGCGGGTGCACAGTTTTTTTTCGGGAAGTCGCGCTCCGCGGTAACTACCAGCGATATTTTGAGACTAGAAGAAGAAACAATTGCTCGATATTCGCCAAACCAAGTTCAAAAACTGAAAAAATTTTGGACTCAGGACGTTGGCACCCGCGAGTATGCTCGGTGGAGGGCGGCGGGTTACGATCTATCACGTCAAGACAACAAGTTCTATCTGGAAAGGATTGGGCGGTATCTCGCTGGAGATGGCGACGCGTATAGAGGGAATGTTTTTATTGTCCGTGATGCTCAGGGCAATCCAATTGGCCTTAGAGCACCAGATGATGCGGCAAATCCTATTTCGAACCAAGATGTTGGTTCAATAAATCTGGCGGATGTTGGCCGCATAATCGGGTCAAGTCTAGCTAGATACGCGGATACCGGATCCTCAATCGGAAACATCATTACATCCGGGTTTGTGACAGCGTTTGCAACTAACCTTGGAAAAACGCTCGAAGCAACGCGTCGTGCCCTCGGCATTGGCGTGCGAATTAACGAACTTGGCCCGGTCTTGACTGGGGTCAATCAAGAGGTTTGGTCTAATTTCGGTGTAAACTTTGCGACAGCCACAACAGGAGTTGCAATTGGGTCTATTTCGAGCTTTTTAACTACTGAGCTGGCGAACGGATTAGGGCTAAAAGGTTTTGGTGGAGAAATATTTTCCGCAGGATTCGGTTCTGTACTAGGACAAGCCATTACAAATATAGCTTCCCGCGCTCCCCTTTTGGCGGGGCTAAACTTAACGAATACCGGTGAAGCTGCAGCAAAGATAGTAAGCGGCCCACAAGCCGGTAGTGCTCTGGTTTCAGGGTTGGTGAGTTATTTTGCAACAAAGCTTGCATCCAGCATTGTCAGGCCAGAGACTCAGGCCGCTGGACTCCTCAGTTCGATAGGTGCTGGGATAGGATCACTTGGGATTTCTGGCGGTTTTTGGTCTAAGGCACTGCTCAAGGGTGGATGGCTAGTAAAAGGTGTGGGCTCGGTCTCTGCAAAGCTCTTCGGCAGCACTGTCGGCACCGCTGTTCGTTCATTTTTGACCGCTATACCTGGTGCCGGCATAGTCGTGGGATTTATCCTTGGGGCTTTGATTGGCAATATTTTTGGGCGCAAAAAGGACCGAGGCGTCCCGAGTGCTTTCTCAACTCTCGTTCTGAATACTGAGAGATCGAGCTTTGAATTGGGACAAAGTGGCGCATCAAATGGTGGGTTGGTCGACAATGCTCGCGCCATGGCATCCACAGTTTCTGATACCCTCAACGGTGTCATAGGTGCTGTTTATCAACAACAGGCTACATCTAGTGCCGCGAGACTGAATGAAGCGATTGGCCCAGTCCAACTTGGGTACACCGGAGAACAGGTTTGGCTTCGCCTTGGTTCGGTCAGTGCCACCCCCACCAATGTTGCATCCTTTGATGAGGCCGTGGATAGGGCGGTTCTATGGACTTTACCGCAGATGAAGATGTCAGGTGGTTCGCTTTTCTTGAAGCGTGCCATCTTCAATAGCCAAGCAACCTCCACAGCAGAGCTTGCTGGAAATCTGCAGATCGCTAGTGATTTCGAGACATATTTCAAATCTAACGGTCTGATAGATCTGGCACTTTCAGATGCCTATCGAAAACTTGCCGACTCGACTGTTGATTACTTAAAGTGGGTTAAGGCAGACTTTTTCAATGAGTATAAAGCTGCTTCGCAGAATAATGATCCTAATGGTCTAAATTTGGGACGAATTCGTGAATGGGGCAAAGAAAAACTAGCAGCTCTAGGCGCTCAATATGATTGGGTTCGATCGGCCTATGCAGTGAATTCGGGATTGGATAAATCCTACTATGATGCAAATAGTGCTTTTCTGAGTCGCGTGTTAGCAGCGGGTCAGCGTCCGCTCAGCCCAACAGATGCATCAGTCTATTCGCAAAATAGAGAGCAGATTGATCGAATTGTTTCAAGACTAGCTATGTCTGCTGACAATGCCTCTTGGATTATTACATTACAGCGCGCCGCAGAACTTAAGATCAATGAAGCAAACAGCTCGGACTTTACCGGAGGTGCGCGTGGGTTTGCAGATAGTTTGCGATTATTGGCTTCATCTACAGTCACGGAGACGCGTTTCTATGAAATGATGCGCTTTGTGATGGATGGAACCGGGACCCTTCGGACGCACTATCTAAGTGATAACAGAAACCGCATTCGCGGTGCTGATGGGTCTATGGGTTCTGCGCCAGTACAAGAGTGGTACAAACCTGCTGGTATTGGCATGACGCGAACACTCGCATCAAACGATGGCATAACCGAGTTTCAGCTTGAACGAAATGGTACTGCGGCGAACACAGACTTCGCCTATGGGGAGTATTATTCTGGTTCTGTCACACTTGCTGGCGGAGAGAACTCCAACGGGCTCCACGTTGTGCGACCTGGCGAGAAAATTGGTTATGCATTTGATGCCAGGTCACTTATTGCTGGTTCGAACGTAACGTCCATGCTGAGGTTCTGGAAAGAAGACTGGACCGCCGCAACCGATTCCTATCAAGCTTGGCAAGGCAATGGGGGTTCAACAGATTGGACAAGACTTTCAGGCACTGCGATTGTTCCGGTGGACGCAGCGTTTGCTACGGTCGAGATTTGGATGAGCAAGGCCACTCTGGGGAATCAAAAGGCTTCTATTAGAAAGCTTCAGCTCGTAGATATGGCACCTGCTGAAATAGATGTTCCCGCTTGGACGGGATCCAGCTTTGCCGTTTTCGAGCAAGCCAATTTCATGACAAAAGTGGGCTATACGAGTGGGACGGTAACAGTTGGCCAACCCAACCAGTTCATTGATTCAAGTGCATCTTCGGCAGCTGTCAATCGCACGGGTACATCGGGCAACGACGTTTATCTTGGAAGCAATTTTAACGATACGATCTCAGGCGTAATTGGCAATGACTGGCTCACGGGGGGCGAAGGTGCCGACGTATTAGACGGAGGTGATGGGGATGATGTGCTCATCGGTGGGGCCGGCTACGACTGGCTACGCGGGGGGGCAGGAAATGACGTTCTCGTTGGTGGCTCAGATGGCGACGAATTGTTCGGTGGCACCGGTAACGACATTCTCGATGGCGGAACTGGTTGGACTTACATCGAAGGCGGAGATGGAGATGATGTCGTTTATGCTGGTAGGGGAGCGATAGCCGCAAGCGGCGGCAATGGTATCGATACAGTTAGCTACAAAGACCTCGAGTTTGCCAATCTCGTATCGGCGGCTCAATGGCCGACTTGGTTTCCTTCGACATCAACAGGCGTAATTGTGAATCTCGAAGGTTGGCAACTTGGGGCGGCTGCCGATGACAATTATCGCCTGATTCGCAATGCATCGGGCGTTTTGGTTTCCACAGCCACACAGACCTTTGAGAATATCGAAGGATCGAACTTTGACGACCTTCTGATCGGTGATGGAAATAACAATACCCTGTCCGGGCTTTTGGGTAACGATCAACTTGCCGGGGGGAATGGCAACGATATCTTGAAGGGCGGTACCGGAGCAGATTTGCTGAGTGGCGATGATGGCGAAGACACTGCCAGTTACGAGGATTCTGCAACCGCAGTTTGGGTTGATTTATCTGCGTCACACCCTTCAAATTACTGGCAGGGCGAGGGGCTTGGTGGCGACGCCGAGGGAGACGGCTTCCTGGGTATTGAGAGTCTTGTCGGGTCGGCCTTGTCTGATACTCTTAAAGGGAATTCGAGTTTCAACAGGATTTCAGGTGGACGTGGAGATGATTGGATCGTTGCCACAGCAGGGCGCGATTCATATTCAGGGTCCGAAGGCTTCGACACTGTGGATTTTTCGGAGTTCACCGCTCCCGTCACAGTCAACATTACCAACGGTCAATTTGGAGGAGTGAATGGGCCGATCTTGTTGACGGATTTTGAGCACTTCTCCGGCACGAGTTTTAATGATCAATTAGGTGGCTCAGCTCGCGATGAGACTTTCTCAGGCGGTAAGGGTAACGATGTTCTCACGGGTTATGGGGGCAGTGATACCTACGTTTTTAATCGAGGCGATGGCCTTGATACGCTCGTGGATGATGTAACGAATTCCAATGCCTTGGTCTTCGGCGAAGGCATTACCTGGTCGATGCTAACATTCAATGCGCCGAACCAAGGTCTGCAGATGAGGGTTAGGGGAACAGCGACTCCAGAAGGCATAGATCTAGCTAGTAATTTTTCGACGCCAGGTAACAATCGAATTAAAACCATCGACGTTGGCGGTTCAGGGAGCGTGGATATCGGTCGGATTAACCACGGGCGGTCCAGAACATCTGGGAATGATATCGTTTATGGCAACACCAATACAAATGACTGGAATTGGGGTTACGAAGGAAATGATGTTATCTATGGTAGCGGTGGCGAAGGCTTTAATGGCTATTATGCCGTTACGGAGCAGGCAAACAACATCATAGTCGGCGGTGAAGGTAATGACCTGATTTACACGTCGAACGGCGACGACACCTTCGTGTTTGAGCGTGGTCATGGGTTTGATGTCATAAATGATACGGGTGGCCGTGACCGTATCGTGATCGGCTCCACCGCGACGTTGGAAGATGTTATCTTTAAGGTGGTTGGCAACGACCTCTGGGTCGGGCTCAAAGATTTAAGCAATTCGAACTTAGAAGCCCACCAAGTCAGCGATCGCATCCGGATTGCCGGTGGCGCTGTTATGACGTGGAATAGCCAATCGCGGCGTTATGAAGCGGCAACACTAGTGGAACATGTTGCAGCAGGTGGCGCTGAAATTGACTTTACCAAGCTCAAATTGCCATGGGTTTATCCACCCGGCGTTTCTGGCTCTGTTGCTCCCGTTGTACTCGACCTTGGTGGTGATGGCGCTGACTTAGTTTCTGTTTACGACAGCAAGGTTTCGTGGCGCGATGAAACAACCGGTAAGCTGTTCCGCGTTGGCTGGGTTGATGGGGATGATGGTATCTTGGCACTCGATCGCGATGGCGACGGAGCAATCACGAAGCTGAGCGAAATATCATTTATTGGAGACCTTACGGGAGCCAAAACCGACCTTGAAGGATTGCGAGCATTCGATAGCAATCAGGATGGTATATTTAATGCTTCCGATGCGCGATTTGGCGAGTTCAAGGTCTGGCGAGACGTGAACCAGAACGGCCGAGGCCGTGGCAAGGAACTGCAAAGCCTTGCGGAAGCTGGGATCACTTCGATTAACCTCACACTAACATCGACTGGCTTTGACGGAGGTAACACGACAGATAGTAGCGTGGTGAACACAGCCTCGTTCACTTGGGCAAATGGTCGAACCGGAACGGCCCATGATGTCTTTTTGAAGATGCAATGGGCTCACATAAAGGGCAGTTCTCTTGCATCTAACTTCCTTGATCTCACTGGTGTTGGAACCGATGGAGAGTTTGGCCGGGTCAAGGGCAAGAATGGCAAAGCAACTGAGCAAGCCTTGGGGGATGAGAAGCCTATTCCAACGCAAGACTTGGACTTCATCCGAGCTGATGGTGGTGATGGCAATCAGGCGCTTAAGAAGGTTGTGAAGAAGAAGCGCACATTCCAAGATTTGGCTGAAGCTGCCGGAACTGCCACAGCTTCGGCTGGCTGTGCAGCGCCATTGGTAATTGACCTTGGTGGAGATGGAATTGAGCTGATTGAAGCGGATAAGTCGAGCGTTTGGTTTGATCTCAATGAAGATGGCATGGTTGATCGTCTGGGATGGGCAGGCACCGGCGAGGGTATTCTTGCCCTTGACCGCGATCTCGACGGTTTGGTGCAGCCGCTCAGTGAGATTTCTTTCACAGGCGATCTTCCAGGAGCCGTTACAGACCTTGAAGGGTTAAAGGCCTTTGACAGCAATCAGGATGACTGGCTGAGTGCTGAAGATGTCCAATTCGCCAATTTCATGATCTGGGTCGATAAAGACCAGAATGGTGCCTCAAGCTATGAAGAATTGATGAGCCTTGACCAGGCAGGCATTGCAAAGATCGGCCTGATCTATGTTGACCAACCGATGCGGACTTTGCCGCAGATCAGCGGATCCGCAGCTTCATCACCGTCGGCATTAGCGGCAGAAGCTACGGCGACGTCGACTCCGCCCGAGCTAGCGACATCAGATCTCCCGGCCGTGCGCGATCTGGTGATGGGTGAAGCCTCTACCATGCCTGAGGGTGAAGCTCAGCGCGTGGCAGAAGGTGCCATATCGTCCGAAGACATTGCCAACACCAAGAACCGGGTGTTCGGTCATGCGGAAGTATATTTCAAGGACGGTCGCGTCGTGCGCGCGGCGGATGCGGCTTTCGGGTCCATCAATGGTTTAAGCATTGATCAATTGGCAAGTGCGGATGAGATCGCCAAAATCGCTTCTACCAATCCTTATGAAGCGCTGGACTTCGGTCAAGCGTGGAGCATGACCGCGGCAACGCGTCGTCAACTCTTGGAAGAGCTCAGAAGCGCGAATGGTCCCCAAGAAGGCTCCGGTGGCTTCCCCTTTGATGACAATGGCGAGTTGGGTTCTGGTGACTACGGACCAACTTCTTCACTGGCACGTGGTCTCACACCAGAGGTTTTCAGTGATGGGGTGCTGGGTGGTGGTGATAGCCTGTTGGACAGCCAAGCGGAGATCTCGCCGGCGGCTGATGTGTTCACAGCCGTTAGCTCCAAGCGCTCGCTCTATGGTCTTGAAGATGGTCTCACCCCAGATGATTCAGGCTCATTATCAAGCCAAGCAACGCCAAGCGCAGTTAGTCGCGCCATCAAGCGTTGGTGGACCGAACCCGCTGTAGGCGTGCAAGCTTACCGTTCCACACTCGCTGGAAAGGATGAGTTTGTCTCCGACTTGGCTGCAATGGCAGAAAGTGCTGCCTCCTCACAAGCAAGTGGCGCGCTGATGTCATCCGCCGATGCAGCATCAGCCCGTCAAAACCAAGCCTTCGCTCAAGCAATCACCCAGTTCAAGTCACCGGCGAGAATGGGAGGTACAAGCAATCGTACTTCTCAGGACGGTCAATCCGCCACATTGGCTCCGGGACATGTCTCTGGCATCGGCCTTTCAAGGGCACGCACGATCGCAACGAATTGGGCGTAATCAACCGCACATCTCCCCAGCGGCTGAAACGCTGCTGGGGGGAAATCTCCTGAACGCGAAGTGGTGGACTACTGCAACTCAAAAGCGCTTTCTGTCATTCGGCCTTGCGACTTTCAATGCAGTGGTTATCAATAATCTAAAGTTATTGTGAAACTGAGATTGGAGCTAGAAATTGGCGCAAAGCTATAACGTTCCTCCCGACGGGCCCGGCGTTGAGGGTGTAGGGTCACCCCAGAAGACGGTGTCCCAGGTTCTCGGCGAAATCACATGGCTCCTAACTCAATCTCAGATTCACAAGAACATGTTTTTGTCGGACCTTGAGTGGTTCGTGATGCCCGCTATCCTGACCGAGCAGTTTCGGATTTGGAACGGCCCAAATGGTACGCCCGCAGCCTTCGTAACTTACGCATTTGTGTCCTCTGAAACCGATGAGCGACTTGAGGCCGGGGCTCACAAACTGGCACCGCATGAATGGCAAGGTGGCGAGATTTTATGGCTCATGGAAGTTGTTGCGCCATTTGGAGCTATCGATGAAATTATGATGGATTTGGTCAAAACGGCCTTCCCGGACCGTGTGTTTAAATTTCATATGACCACACCGGACGGGAAGAGAATTACCAGCTCATCACAGATTATGCTCGACCAAATTTCAAAAGACGCCACCTCGCGTCCAAACTGATTTTAAACTCAAAATCCTAAATTGGGGGATGATTATGCTTGTTAAAAGAACATTGATTTCCGTCGCGCTTGTGGGTGCTCTATTGGCTAGCACAGGCTGTCGCTCATCAATTGCGGCCAATGATTATAAGAGACGAGATGTTGGAGCGCTAACACGCGTCGAAGCCGCCCAGGTTCTTTCGCAACGTTCAGTTCGGATAGACAAAAAGCGCCGAGGTATTACCTATGTCGTGAAGTTAGAGAAAACCGGCGAGACCTTGGCGCTGACGCAACCAGATGATGTCTCCATTGCCAACGGCGGTCTAGCTTGGGTTGAGTTCGGCAATCGCCTGCGTGTTGTTCCGCGTTAGATAGGATGTGCGATTGGGCACATAGGGGTTGATGTTGAGTGTTGTGCGTGACCCTGTCCGCACCAGAAAGTCCTTAATCTGGGCTGTTGTAGCTATTTGCGTAATCGGTCCGTGGTGCCCAGCACAAGCTCAATCTATCAATGAAATTGTTGCAATGGCATTGGAGGAAAGCCCTTCAATTAAGTCTGAAAGGCTCAGACTTGACGGCATCTCTGAGCAGCAAGTTCAAGCGAGGAATTTGCGTAGGCCGACGTTGCGTGGCGATGTCAGCGCTGGCTTTGCATATAATGGACAGCGTGTTGTGGGCCAAAACATTTGGGAAGACACCAAACCTGTGACAGCTTCCTTGAATCTATCGCAGCCATTGATGTCGGGCGGTCGCTATCAAGCAACGCTTCGCGAAGCAGATCTCCGTGTCGCCCAAGCCATTGCACGGATGCGGTCGTTAGAGCTTCTGACCGTTCGCAATGCACTTGATGCGTATGCGGATGTTGTGCGTGATTGGACTATCCTAGGTATTCGGGATGAAGGGCTCTCGAACTTAATGGGCCAACTCAAAGCGACCCAAGCTCGAAAAGATGCTGGTCTGATAGGCCTTACTGATGTCGCCCAAGCTGAAACCCGCCTCGCGGCGGCACAAGGACAACAAGCCAGCGCAAGAGCGCGCCTAGCGGCGAGCTGGGCGACTTTAGAGCGCCTTATTGGAAGTCGGCCGACTGGGCTTGTAGAAGTTGAACTTCTCCCCGAGACATTGCCAGACTCGCTTGCCGACGCCATTTCACTTGGAATTCGAAATAGCCATGACATCAAGATCGCTCGATTTAATGAGGAAATTGCCCGCGCAAGCGCTCGAACCATTCAAACTGAAGTTGCTCCAAGAGCCTCGCTTGAAGCTAGCTTGAGCGGTGCCGCTAACTCTGGTTTCCAAGGTTCACGTTCGGCTGATGCTCAATTGTCTGCGCGCCTGGTGATCCCGCTCTGGAGCGCGGGTCAAAATCAGTCGCGGGTACGAGCGGCTCTAGCCGAAGCAAATGCCTCGAGAATTGATTCACTTGATCTCGAACAGCAGCTTGCTGAACGGATAACAATTGCGTGGGCAAACTTAGATGCCGCTGATGCCAACGTGACTGCTGCCGCTGAGCAAGTACGCGCCGCAAAGGTCGCGCGAGTAGGTGCTGAGCTTGAGCAGCGCATGGGTGCAAGAACGACTTTGGATGTCCTTAATCAAGAACAAGAGGTACTTGATGCCAAGGTCAATTTAGCAAACGCTAAACGTGAGTATATGGTCGCAACAACTTTGTTGCTGACCTTATTGGGAATTGATCCGACAGGACGAATTAACTCCGATACCGAGTTTTCCTTGGAACGCGACCCCAAAATGGTCCTTGATCCTCCGAAAGGAAGACCTGCCTTTTTGGAGCGCCCGCTAATTGCCTTGCATGATCGGCTTGAGCCCGCTGACATCTTCCTGCGGAACTTAATGGGTGATTTTCAGCGTATGATTGGACCAGAAGAATGAGTGGCCATCAACAATCCCTAGGTTCACCAAGCGATCCCACAACTGAGATAGTCCAGAATGGATTGGCATCAGCTGTGATGGATCCGCTGTCAGAAGCATTGGAATGTTTGGCAATGATGCTCGCCTTCCATGAGAAGGCAGCCGATCCTGCCGCTCTGAAACACGCGCTAGGGACAGATCAAGCTTTTGTATCGCCGGATGATTTAGTTAGGCTGGCACGCCGCCAGGGGCTCAAAGCAAAAGCACGTGCACTTTCCGTCGAAAGGATTGTGGATGCGCCGCTGCCATTAATTGCGATGACCAAGGATAAAGGGTGGTTCATTATTGGGGCTGCCAGAGCTGACGAGGTCTTGGTCCAGCGACCCGGTCGCGAACCTCAGACTCTTCAAATTGACGCCTTGAGAGAGGTTTTCGAAGGCACCGTTTTGTTGTCGACCGTACGCATCGGGGGAATAGGACAAGGCAAGTTTGATGTAACGTGGTTTATTCCAGCTTTGGTCCGTTATCGCGGTCTCATCGGCGAGGTATTGATCGCCTCCTTCTTTCTCCAGTTGTTTGGTCTGGCGACCCCATTGTTTTTCCAAGTCGTGATTGACAAGGTTTTGGTGCATCAGGGTTTAAACACCCTGGACGTTATCTGCATTGGTTTGATCGGGATCATAATCTTTGAGACCTTGTTAGGTGGCCTTCGAGCACATTTGTTTACCCATACAACCAGTCGGGTGGATGTCGAGCTCGGGGCCAAGCTCTACCGTCACTTGGTTGCTCTGCCGCTGGCCTACTTCCAGCAACGACGGGTTGGCGATTCCGTTGCCCGCGTTCGGGAGCTGGATACGATCCGTGAGTTTTTGACTTCAAGCGCGGTGACATTGGTGATTGATTTGATCTTCACCCTCGTTTTCCTCCTGTTGATGTGGTTCTACTCCAAGCTTTTGTTCCTGATCGTTGTTGTCTCGCTGCTCCTATATGTAATCATTTCGGTTTCTCTCACGCCAGCTCTGCGAAAGCGTATTGAAGAGAGATTCAATCGCGGTGCGGAGAGCCAAGCGTTTCTTGTCGAGAGCGTGACCGGGGTTGAGACGATTAAAGCGAGTGCTGTTGAGCCGCAAATGCAGCGTCGTTGGGAAACCCTCTTGGCAGCGTATGTGAAGGCAGGCTTTGAAGCGGCAAAAATCGGGATATGGGGTGGTCAAGCCATCCAATTAGTCAATAAAGTCGCTATGGCCGTAATTCTTTATGTTGGCGCAAAGCAGGTAATTTCGGGGACTCTGACTGTCGGCGAGCTCGTTGCCTTCAATATGTTTGCGGGACGTGTCGCCGAACCGGTCCTACGGTTGGCCCAGCTTTGGCAGCAATTTCAAGAAGCAAGGGTTGGCGTTGATCGGCTGGGTGACATCCTCAATACACCAGTTGAGCCCTCGGCCAGCGCTTCGCGCACAGCTCTACCGACAGTCAAAGGGGAAATCACATTTGATGATGTGACGTTCAGGTATCGACCAGGGGGGCGTGAGGTTCTCAAGCGAATTAACCTCGAGGTTAAAGAAGGCGAAATCATCGGAATTGTCGGGCCTTCTGGCTCTGGAAAATCCACCCTCACAAAGTTAGTCCAACGCCTTTATGTACCGGAGAGTGGTCGGGTACTGGTTGATGGTGTTGACCTTGCAATGGTTGATCCTTCTTGGCTCCGTCGGCAAGTCGGTGTCGTGCTTCAAGAGAATGTTTTGTTTAACCGCTCCGTGCGGGACAATATTGCGTTCCAAGATCCAGGCCTTTCTTTTGAAAGAATTGTTGAGACTGCCAAGCTTGCTGGGGCGCACGAATTCGTATTGGCGCTGCCCGAGGGCTATGACACCGAGATAGAAGAGCGCGGATCCAATTTGTCAGGTGGTCAACGGCAGAGACTGGCGATTGCGCGAGCGCTAGCACCTGATCCACGCGTGCTGATTTTTGATGAAGCGACATCGGCACTTGACGCGGAAAGTGAAGCTATCATTCAGGCAAATTTGTCAGAAATGGCACGCGGGAGAACCGTTCTAATCATTGCCCACAGGCTTTCAGCGATCCGATTGGCGAATCGAATTGTCGCGATTGAAAACGGGGTCATTGCCGAAGAAGGCAGCCATTCTGAATTGATTGCAAGGGATGGGCTTTATGCCAAGTTGTGGCGCATGCAGATGCATGAAGGTGGAATGCGGCGATGAGCATCATGAACCACGTAAAAGTGTTGCTGGCGGCTTGGAAAGCTGAGTCCGAAGCGCGCCGTCAGTCTAAAGTTAAGCATACCGATACGGATTTTTTGCCTGCAGCACTCGAGATATCAGAGTCTCCTCCATCTCCAACAGGCAGGGCGATCCTTTGGGTAATCTTGGCAGCAGCGGTTGGTGCGCTCCTTTGGTCGGTTCTAGGGCGTATGGAGATCGTTGCCATCGCAGAGGGCCGGGTAATCCCACTCGGGAGATTGCAAAGCATTGAAGCCGCGGAGCCCGGGACCGTGCGTGAGATCCATGTTCGAGAAGGTGCCAAGGTGAAAGCAGGGGATTCCCTGGTCTCTCTCGATCCCACTTTTGTAACAGCAGACGTTGGCGCTGCACTTGCCGAGTTTGACCAAGCTACATTGGCCGCGGCGCGCGCGCGAGCGCTCCTAGACTACATTAATGGCAAGGAACCCAAATTCTTGCCGCCAGAGGGAGCTTCTCCAGAGGTACTCCTCGCCGAACAAGAAGCCGTGGCAAGTCGAATAGGCGGTCTACAGGAGCGTCTTGCGGGTTTGGGTGCCCGTGAAGCCGCAGCCAGGAGCGCAATCGCGACAGCCCAGGCACAGGTAGCGAAGATTGATGCGACCATCCCACTCGCGCGAGAGCAATGGAAGGCGCGTGACGAATTAGACCGAAGTGGTTACGGCGCGCGACTGATCACATTGCAGGCGCAAGAACGTGTTGTTTCGCTGGAGTACGACCGAAAGGTGCAATTCGAAGAGATTAACCGTGCTAGGGCTGAGTTGTCGCTTTTGTCCCGCGAACGAAATCAAGCTGTTGAAGAGTTTCGCGCTCAAGCCGCGACTGAACTGGCAGAAGCTGAAAGCGCTAAAAGTTCCCGCCGCGAAACCGCAACTAAAGCCCGTGAGCGCGCACGCTTACAAACCCTTACCGCGCCTCTGGACGGCGTGGTCGTCGAAGTTGCGGTTACAACCGTGGGCGAAAGGGTAGAAGCAGGTGCTCCATTGATGACACTGGTTCCTTCAGGACAAGAGCTTGTTATCGAGGCCTTGGTGCTCAACAAGGATGTCGGCTTCATAAAGGTCGGCGATACAGCTGCAGTCAAACTCGAAGCCTACCCCTTCACCCGATATGGTTATCTAAAGGGGCGCGTAGATCGAATAGCGGCCGATGCGGTAACCGATGAGAGGCGAGGTCTCGTATTTCCTGTGCGCGTGCGAGTTGATCAGCAGGCCTTACCTGTGCGGGGCGCGATTGAGGGCAGCAAAGGAACAAGCACAAGGCAGAAGTCGTTGGCCTTATCGCCTGGTATGGCTGCCAGTGTTGAGATTACCACTGGCGAGCGTCGGATCATCGATTTTGTTCTGTCACCGATTTCAAAAGCGGTGTCAGAAGCTGGGCGGGAGCGATGATGGCAAATCGTTGGCTTTAGGTAGGCATGGTAACGTCCAGGCATAGGTCGGGTCAGCTGCAGATTAAGTTGTCAGCCATTTAACTTTGCTTGCGTGAAGAATCACGGCTCTGCTAACCTGTTATAGGAGTATATCAATGTTCGAAGTTCCGGACGCAAGCAATTTTTCAAATTTAGCAATGCTACTTGCCCCCGGCCTTGTCATATTGAGTATTAGATCACGCTTCAAAGAAGGTATCGTACCAGACTTGAAGGATCGCTTATTGCATTATGCCATGGCCTCAACAGCATATTACGCCTTTGTCTCACCGTTATTTCATTTTGAGCACGGTTTTTTGGTCCCGCCACTAATTTGGTCATATTTGTATTATTTTATTGTTCCGTGCTTGATTGCAATAACTATTGTTTTTGTTGATCAAAAAGAGTGGTTGTACAAAATTGCTGGTAATCTTGGCCTTCGAATTGGTCATCATATACCAGCCGCTTGGGATTATGCATTCTCAAATGTGTGTCAAGAGACCTTTCTTTGGGTCAAGTTAAATAGTGGTACGATTTATGTAGGAAAATTTGGCTGGTCCTCCTTCGCCTCGTCTAACCCTTTGGAGCGTGATATTTACCTGCAAGAAGTTTGGAAGGAAAATGGCAATGGCGAACCATGGACCTTACTCGAGCCTATGCGTGGCGTCTTGTTGTGTGGTAAGGATATACAGCGAATAGAAATTTTCGGGGGACTAACTAGATGGCCGAAGAAGTCAAAAAAGTAAGTAATCAAAAAGGCATGAGTGAGAATAGCAAGCCACGTGAAATTAACGAAGGTTGGGTGGTTCAGAAAAAGGGCTGGCAACCGACCCCTGGACATGGCGTTCTGGGTGGATATCAGCCCACAAAAGGTGAAGGCGCTGCGCCTCCAACAGGCGGAGGTGGTGGCAAAGAGGCCGATAGTGGATCAAAAAAAGGCTGATACCATTTCGGTTGGTTCAGTCGCACTCGAAGCATTGATTATCTCGCTCAAGACTTTCAGCGTATTGGGCTACTTTGGTTTACGAATGTGCTCCTCGTGCTGACTTACCCTTAATTCTATTTTTCTAGTGTGCTCGCGGTTCATAGTCGATTGAAGGTCTTGCCGGGTTATCAGCGGTTCCATTATGATCCGCGACGATGACTGCAGCGTGGTCATTCCGCAGTGCATGGATTTATGGGTTCTAGCTCATCGTGATTCAAGGTTCTTTCCGCCCTGCAAGTCCACAAATAACGCGTTCATGTCTCAGTTGGGAAGTCAATATCCCAAGTCGATTGCTACTCCTACCGCATTTTCAAAAGCGAGGTCCGCGGTGGGTGCTGCAGCGCCCACTTGTTCCCGTGGTTGTAAGATACTTCCGAACGGTTAGAAGACTGGCGTACTTAATACAACAAGGAAAGCTGCCACGTTGAATTCGGGAAAGTCACGTGGATTATGCTGACAAACTCAGCAAGCGACACCCGCTTACCAGAATCGAGCAAGTCAAAAGACTCTGTTCTGATCTACCCCTCCGATTTCGGTCCTAGACATGGTGAATTACTCCTGCCATTTGAAACAATACCTGCGGTTGGGGCAAGGCGCTTGAGTAATAGGAACTGCGCGCGCGTTGGAGGCATTGACTGGCGCGCTTGTTACGCTTGAAAGGACTTGGCTTATGTCTTGACCATCACGCGT
>NZ_JBMLTR010000042.1:0-1664 GCF_049239865.1 Aquidulcibacter sp. | reverse complement strand
GTTGGATATATTTCACATTGACTTGGTCATGGTTCTGCTCGCCCACGCCCTTCCATTTGTCCTGCTTGGTGCTGGCGACCGATACATAGCCTTTGCCGCCGCCCAAAGCGTCGAGCGTGCCAGTATCAATGCGGGCGAAGATGCGCTGTAGCGAGTCGCTACCGCCCGACAGGTTCACTTGCCCACCAAAGTCATCGCTTGGCTTGCGGGAAATGAATTGCAATGTGCCGCCGAGATTGGATGAGGAGGCGGTGCCGAGTGCGCCTGCACCTTGGCTTAGTTCAACGCGACCGATGTTCTCAGAGATGGTGGCGCGCGAAATGTGCAAGCCATTGTGGTTGCCATAGCTCATGTCGCCCAAGGGTACGCCGTCGAGGGTGAAGCCCATTTGGTTCTGATTGAAGCCACGCACCGAAATACGGGTCGACCACTCGTAATTGCCCAGCGCATCGGCGGATTGGAAGTTGACGCCTGGCAGGCGCTCAATCGCCTTCAACGGGCTGATGCCGGGGGCGGAGAGGGCGATGGCGGCAGACGTCACAGATTGGGTTTGGCGCGAGCTGGCCGAGCCATAGACCACAATGGTTTCGACTTCTTGTTCGGCTTTTGGTTCGGTGCTTGCGGGTGTTGTTTGTGCCATCGCAACGGGTGCGGCCAACAGGCTGGCCAAGCTAACTGAAGCGAACATCAAATATTTGAGACTCATGTTTTTCCCCTTTGAACCGAACAAGTCGGTCATTGGGGTGCGGCTTAGGTGTGCATCGTGACGAACGCGCAACGCATTGGTTACAGTTTCAAAAATCTTCGGTAACAGCCCTGTCACATGGGAGTGGGGTCGGTGCTGTGCAGAACGGGCCTGTGTTTCCCCATCAGAAGCCTGTTGGATACACCGCTTCGCCTTGAAAAAAGCCGTGAGCTTGTCATAAGCGGATGTCACACTTTCACGTGTTAGAAAAGAAGCATTATGGACCGTATTGCCCTTGTCGGCGGGACACAGCTGAAAGGCTCTATCCCCATCTCCGGCGCTAAGAACTCTGCCCTTAAATTGCAGGCCGCCAGCCTTTTGACGCGTGAGCCTCTGGTTCTGACCAATATGCCAGAGCTGGCCGATACGCGCTTTATGATTGAGCTGTTGGAGCAATTGGGTGTGACGTGCTTTTGGCCGAAGGGCAGCGGACGCTTGTCCCTGCACGCCGAAGATCTGACCAGCACCATCGCCCCTTACGATCTGGTGCGGAAGATGCGCGCGACATTTAATGTGCTGGGTCCGCTTCTGGCGCGCGTTGGCCATGCGACCGTGTCTTTGCCCGGTGGCTGCGCCATTGGTGCCCGCCCGGTTGACCTTCACCTCAAGGCCTTTGAGGCCATGGGGGCCGATATCGTCATCGAGGGCGGCTATGTGAAAGCTGCCGCTTTGCGCGGTCTTAAGGGCGCGAAGATCGTGTTCCCCTTTGTCTCGGTTGGCGCGACGGAGCATGCGATGCTGGCGGCCACTTTGGCCAAGGGCGAGACCGTGCTTGAGAATGCGGCGCGGGAGCCTGAGATCGGCGATATCGCCCATTGCTTGGTTGCCATGGGCGCTCAGATTGAAGGCATCGGCACGTCCACCTTGCGCATCCAAGGTGTGGATGAACTCAAAGGTACGACGTGGAGTGTGATTCCAG
>NZ_JBMLTR010000041.1:0-1541 GCF_049239865.1 Aquidulcibacter sp. | reverse complement strand
AAGCCCAAAACGCGTCACTGCCGGGCATGATGACACTGCCAAAGCAATTGACCGCCACAATCGCGCCCACATGGATGCCATCAGCCGTGCGTTGACTGGCTGAACCTAAGCCGCCGCGCAGCTGCCCTGCCCGAGCGCCTATACCCGCACCATGCGCGCCAAGCTCAAACCGATCTGAGACGGCCTCAAGGGCGCGCGCACCCAGCGCACGATAGGGCGGGTCTTGACCCCAGCCTTTGTCGCCGCCATTGGCCAAATCGTAGAGGATGGCCGCTGGCACCACGGGTGAGCGGGGCACACCTGGAAGATCAATCAAGCCAAAACCGCGCCCACGCGCCCCTAAAACGCTTGCCACGCCATCTGCGGCGGCCAAGCCGTAGACTGAGCCGCCTGACAGGACCAAGGCATCTATGGCGTCGACAAGGTTCTCTGGCGCTAAAGCGTCGCTTTCCCGCGTGCCCGGCCCACCACCGCGCACGTCCACGCCGCAGACGGCCGCGACATCGGGATAAATCACGGTGACGCCCGTCAGAGCGCCCACATCTTCGGCTTGGCCAATTTTCAGGCCGGGGACATCGGTAATCAGGTTCATGCTTGGTTTCATCGAGGTTTTATATCGCTTTAACGGTCTGGAGCCTATAGGTGGCATCGCTCTGAGTCGCATGAGATCTACCACACGGGCGGTAGACATTGCTGACGAGATCGATTCAAACTGTGCCGTCTGCGGGGTCAGCATGCTGAGCCAGCCGCCGTGCAAAAAAGACTTAATATTTGAGGAAACACCATGGGTTCTGCGTTACCAAAGGCACTGTCCCGCCGCCTCATCTTGGCAGCGTGTACGGCGGCGCTGCTGGTCGCGACGGCGAACGTGGAAACCGTCAGTGCGGAAACAAAGGCCAAGGCAAGCCCGCGGGTGCGGGTGGCGGTTTCCTCGGTAGGTGCCGATGCGATTGAACGCACGCGCCAGCGTTTGGCCTTTGCCTATTCAGACCTTGGCCTGACTTTGGGCGCACCGGTCTATTTTCGCCTGATCCGAGAACAAGACCGGTTAGAAGTGTGGGTGAAGGCGGCCTCTGGTTCTTATAGTCGTCTGCGGAACTTCAAGATTTGCGGCAAGGACGGGACTTTAGGGCCGCGCCAAAGTGCGTCGACGGGGCAGCCTGAGGGCTTCTACACCCTGACTGCTGCGCAGATGCGGCCACAGGGCGTCGGCTATTTGGGGATCAATCTTAATTGGCCAAATGCCTATGATCGCGGGCGGGGCTGGCGCGGCGCGCCCAGCTTGTTGCAAGCGGGCTGTGCCTCTGGGCGACATTACGGCTTAACCGATCAAGATATGGAAGAAGTCTATACCATCGCCTATTCGGCATTGGTCAATGGGCAAGCATCCATCCCATTCCATATTTTCCCGTTTCAAATGACGTCATTTCGGATGCTGCAAATCGGCCAAGGACCGAAGGCAAGCTTCTGGCGCGACCTAGAGCCTGCTTGGCGGGCCTTTGAACGCACAAAAACGCCGCCCCAGATCAAAGTCCAAGGGC
>NZ_JBMLTR010000040.1:3823-6778 GCF_049239865.1 Aquidulcibacter sp. | reverse complement strand
AGGCTCCATCGCGCTTTCTTGCTCGATCGCGGCATCGGCATCCTGATAGGCGGCAATCGCCTTCAAGCGGCGGAGTGCACCACCGGTACCGGCTGGGATCAGGCGGCCCACGATGACGTTTTCCTTGAGGCCTTCCAGCGTGTCGTGCTTGCCGTTGACCGCTGCGTCGGTGAGGACGCGGGTGGTTTCTTGGAACGACGCGGCCGAGATGAACGAACGTGTCTGCAGCGAGGCTTTGGTGATCCCCAGAAGCACAGGCTCTGCTGTGGCTTCGCGGAGACCCAATTCCTTCATGCGGGCGTTTTCATCGATCAGATCGACTTCATCAATGGCATCGCCCTTGATCATGTCGGTATCGCCTGGATCGGTGACTTCCACCTTCTGCAACATCTGGCGGACGATGGTTTCAATGTGCTTGTCATTGATACCCACGCCTTGGAGACGATAGACCTTCTGGATTTCTTCAACCAGATATTCGGCCAAAGCTTCCACGCCCAGAACCGCCAAGATGTCTTGTGGTGCTGGGTTGCCGTCGAGCAGATATTCGCCGCGCTTGATCCGGTCGCCATCTTGGACCGACAAGTGCTTGCCCTTGGCGATCAGATAGGTTGCGGGTTCCAGTGCCTCATCATCCGGGATGATGAGCACTTTGCGCTTGTTCTTGTAGTCCTTACCGAACTCAACCCGGCCATCGATTTCAGCGATGATCGCGTGATCCTTTGGACGACGAGCTTCAAACAATTCCGCAACGCGTGGCAGACCACCCGTGATGTCGCGGGTCTTGGCCCCACCGGTCGCAACACGCGACAGAGTGGCACCTGGCCCGATCATTTCACCATCGGTGACCGACAAGATCGCATCGATTGGCAAGGTGTAGACAGCGTCTGCGCCATTGGCCAATTTCACGAAGCTACCATCGTCGTTCAACAGAGCCACGGCAGGGCGCAGGTCATTATTGGCCTTAGCGCCACGCCAGTCGATCACGCGCTTGGACGAAATACCGGTTGCATCGTCCAATTCGTCGCGGGCCGAGATGCCGTCCACGAGGTCTTGCAGACGCACGCGGCCGCCAACTTCGGTGACGATTGGGGTTGCAAACGGGTCCCAGTCGGCCAGACGCTGGCCGCGAACGACCTTGGTCTTGTCTTCGGCACGAATGCGCGCACCGAATGGCAATTTGAAGGACTGACGCTCTTTGCCTTCCCCATCAAACACGGCGATCACCATGTTGCGGCTCAAGCAGACCAGATCGCCATCATCGCGCTTCACCGTTGCACGGTTCATGAAGCGGACTTCACCGTCGAGACCGGCTTCCATGAAGCTGGTATCGGCCACCTGTGCCGCACCACCAATGTGGAAGGTACGCATGGTCAGCTGGGTACCAGGCTCACCGATCGACTGAGCGGCGATAACGCCGACAGCTTCACCATGGTTGACGCGGGTACCGCGAGCAAGGTCACGGCCATAGCAGGTCGCGCACACGCCGTTGCGGGTTTCGCACGTCAGAGGCGAACGGACCTTAATGGTCTGCACGCCAGCCTTATCGATGGCGATGGCAATGTCTTCATCCACATAGGTGTCTTGTGGGTAGAGGACTTCGCCGGTTTGAGGATCGACCGCATCTTGCGCCAAGGTCCGGCCCAGAATGCGCTGTTCCAAGGAGACGATGACTTCCGCCCCTTCGGTGACAGCCCGCAACTCGATACCCATCGAGGTGCCGCAATCTTCTTCGGTGATGATGCAATCCTGCGCCACGTCGACCAAACGACGGGTGAGATAACCCGAGTTTGCGGTCTTAAGTGCGGTATCGGCCAAGCCTTTACGCGCACCGTGGGTGGAGTTGAAGTATTCCTGAACGGTCAGGCCTTCTTTGAAGTTCGAGATGATTGGCGTTTCGATGATTTCGCCCGATGGCTTGGCCATCAGACCGCGCATCCCGGCCAATTGCTTCATCTGGTTCTTCGAACCACGGGCACCAGAGTGCGCCATCATGTAAACGGAGTTCATCTCCAAGGTTACGCCGTCGCGACCTGGACGAAGCTTCGAGACTTCTTCCATCATCGCGTCTGCCACGCGGTCGGTACATTTCGACCACGCGTCCACGACCTTGTTGTACTTCTCACCCTTGGTGATCAGACCGTCGGAATATTGTTGCTCATATTCTTCGACGCTGGTCCGGGTTGCTTCGACCATGGCTTCCTTTTCAGGTGGCACAACCATGTCGGCCATGCCGAAGGAAATGCCGGCCTTACAAGCTTCCTTGAAGCCCAATTGCATCATGCGGTCTGCAAAGATCACCGTCGCCTTCTGACCGCAGAAGCGGTAGACTTGGTCGATGATGTTGGAGACTTCCTTCTTGGTCATCAGCTGATTGACGATTGTTGGCGGCACCTTGGGGTGACGTGGCAACAGATCCGCAATCATGAAGCGGCCTGGGGTCGTGTTGATCGTCTTGGTGACGGGCTTGCCCTCATCATCGACGCCAACATAACGCGCTTTGATCTTGGAATGCAGCGTCACAACGTCTGCATCCAAAGCCGCTTCGATTTCGCCCAAGTCACGGAAGGCCTTGCCTTCGCCGATTTCGCCATCACGCTCAATCGACAAGAAGTAGAGACCCAAGACGATGTCTTGGCTTGGCACGATGATGGGCTTGCCGCTTGCAGGGCTCAAGATGTTGTTGGTCGACATCATGAGCACGCGGGCTTCAAGCTGAGCTTCAATCGACAATGGCACGTGTACGGCCATTTGGTCGCCGTCGAAGTCGGCGTTGAATGCGGTACAGACCAACGGGTGCAGCTGGATGGCCTTACCTTCGATCAACTTCGGTTCGAAGGCTTGGATGCCCAAGCGGTGCAAGGTTGGTGCGCGGTTCAGCATCACAGGATGCTCGCGGATCACTTCGTCGAGAATGTCCCAAACTTCAGGACGCTCTTTTTCAACGAGCTTCTTGGA
>NZ_JBMLTR010000040.1:0-3723 GCF_049239865.1 Aquidulcibacter sp. | reverse complement strand
AGCTCAATCAGACGCTTCAAACGGTTGTTGCGGTTGATCACGCGGCGATAGAGGTCGTTCAAGTCAGAGGTCGCAAACCGGCCACCATCCAGAGGCACCAAGGGGCGCAATTCTGGTGGGATGACGGGGATGTTCGTCATGATCATCCATTCTGGGCGGTTGCCAGAATTCATGAAGGCTTCGATCAGCTTCAAACGCTTAGCGAGCTTCTTTGGCTTCAGCTCGGTCGTGCATTCAGAGATGTCGATGCGGATCTGCTTGGCAGTTTCTTCCAGATCGATCGCTTCCAGCATGGTGCGAACGGCTTCAGCACCAATGCCAACGGTGAAGCTGTCTTCGCCATAGGTGTCTTGGGCTTCATAAAGCTCGTTCTCATCGATCAGCTGACGCTCTGTGAAGGGCGTAATGCCTGGCTCGATCACGATGTGACGTTCAAAGTACAGAACTTTTTCAACGTCCTTCAATGCCATATCCAGCATCAAAGCGATGCGCGAAGGCAAGGACTTCAAGAACCAGATGTGGGCAACAGGCGCGGCCAATTCGATATGGCCCATGCGCTCGCGGCGCACACGTTGCAAGGTGACTTCCACGCCGCACTTTTCGCAGGTGACGCCCTTGTACTTGATGCGCTTATACTTGCCGCACAAGCACTCATAGTCCTTGATCGGTCCAAAGATACGGGCGCAGAACAGGCCGTCGCGCTCTGGCTTAAAGGTCCGGTAGTTGATGGTTTCTGGCTTTTTAACTTCGCCATAGGACCACGCTTTGATCTGGTCAGGGCTGGCCAAAGCAATGCGGATATTGTCGAATTGTGGGGCAATGGCTTGAGGGCCAAAGATGTTCATCACGTCTTGATTCATAGAACCCAGTCTCCCGTTCTCGTGAAGAGAACAAAGCGGAGAGTGAAAGCCACTCCCCGCAAACTCAATCAAATGTGGATTATTTCTTCGGTGGGAGTTGGCCGCCGGCACCATCGCCAACAGCAGCCCCCATCCCTTCAACCAGCTCGACGTTCAGACCCAAGGAACGCATTTCCTTGATCAAAACGTTGAACGATTCAGGGATACCGACTTCGAACGTATCATCACCGCGCACGATGCTCTCGTACACTTTGGTCCGGCCAGCGACGTCGTCGGACTTCACCGTCAACATCTCTTGCAGGGTGTAAGCGGCGCCATAGGCTTCCAGTGCCCAGACTTCCATTTCCCCAAAGCGCTGACCGCCGAACTGCGCCTTACCGCCCAGCGGCTGCTGGGTGACGAGCGAGTATGGACCGATCGAACGGGCGTGAATCTTATCATCCACCAAGTGGTGCAGCTTGAGCATGTAGATATAGCCCACGGTGACCTTGCGCTTGAACGCTTCACCGGTGCGGCCATCATACAACGTGCTCTGACCGGTCTCATCATTGCCCGTACGGCGCAACAATTCCCGGATGTCGCTTTCGCGTGCACCGTCGAACACAGGGGTCGCGATGGGAACGCCGAACGACAGGTTCCGACCCAAGATTTTCAGGTCTTCTTCGCTCGTTGGCAATTCCTCATCAGGGCCATAGATGCTGGTCAGGGTGTCGACAAAGCGTGCCTTGTCCCCTGCCCGCTCATAGGCTTCCAATGCTTCCTTGACTTGCTTGCCAAGGCCAGCACAGGCCCAACCCAAGTGGGTCTCGAGGATCTGACCCACGTTCATGCGCGAAGGCACGCCCAAGGGGTTCAGCACGATATCAACGTGGGTACCATCTTCGAGGAATGGCATGTCTTCGATCGGGGTGATGCGCGAGATAACCCCCTTGTTGCCGTGACGACCGGCCATCTTATCGCCGGGCTGAAGCTTGCGCTTCACGGCCACGAAGACTTTGACCACTTTCATCACGCCAGGAGGCAATTCGTCGCCACGACGCAGCTTTTCAACCTTGTCTTCAAAGCGGGCATCCAAGCTGCGCTTTGCATCTTGGAACAGCTTTTGAATGGCTTCGATTTCACCCATCGCAGCTTCATCGGCAATCGCGATCTGCCACCATTGACCCTTGGAGAAGTCCGCCAAGGTTTCTTCGGTGATTTCGCCCTTGCTGAAGCCCTTAGGACCTGACAGGCCTTCTTTGCCGACCAGCAATTCCTTCAAGCGGCCATAGATGTTGCGCTCAAGGATCGCCAATTCGTCGTCGCGGTCCTTAGCCAAACGCTCAATTTCCTCACGCTCGATTTGCATCGCGCGCTGGTCCTTGTCGACGCCGTGGCGGTTGAATACGCGGACTTCCACGACCGTACCTTGAACGCCTGGTGGCACTTTCAAGGAGGTGTCGCGAACGTCAGACGCCTTTTCACCAAAGATCGCCCGCAAGAGCTTCTCTTCTGGGGTCATGGGGGTTTCGCCCTTTGGAGTTACCTTGCCGACCAGAATATCGCCTGGGTTTACTTCAGCACCAATGGCCACGATGCCAGCTTCATCCAGGTTCCGCAGGCTTTCTTCGCCGACGTTTGGAATGTCGCGGGTGATTTCTTCGGGGCCGAGCTTGGTATCGCGTGCCGAAATCTCAAACTCTTCCAAGTGGATCGAGGTGAAGACGTCGTCGCGCACGATGCGCTCTGAAATCAGGATGGAGTCTTCGAAGTTGTAACCGTTCCAAGGCATGAACGCGACCAGCACGTTGCGGCCCAGAGCCAATTCACCCAAATCCGTCGATGGACCGTCAGCGATGATGTCGCCATCACGGACCAAATCGCCAACCCGCACCAAAGGACGCTGGTTGATACAGGTGTTTTGGTTCGAGCGTTGGAACTTGATCAGACGATAGATATCAACGCCTGGCTTGGTTGGATCGGTTTCTTCGGTTGCGCGCACAACGATACGGGTACCGTCGATCTGCTCCACGATGCCGGGACGGCGGGCAACGATGGTCGCGCCAGAGTCGCGAGCCACAACGCCTTCCATGCCGGTACCGACCAATGGCGCTTCGGCTTTCACCAAAGGCACGGCCTGACGTTGCATGTTCGAGCCCATCAGAGCGCGGTTTGCGTCGTCGTTTTCCAAGAATGGGATCAGAGCCGCAGCAACCGAAACCACCTGCTTTGGCGACACGTCGATGAACTCGATCAGATCGCGGTGCAGAATGGTGGCGTCGCCGTTTTGACGGGCTTCGACCAATTCTTCGGTGATGTAGCCGGTTGCGTCTACAGGCGAGTTTGCCTGAGCAATCGCATATTTGGCTTCTTCAACGGCGGAGAGATAAATCACCTCTTCTTGCATCTTGCCGTCGATGACACGCCGATATGGGCTTTCGATAAAGCCGTACTTATTGACGCGCGCAAAGGTCGCCAACGAGTTGATCAGACCGATATTCGGGCCTTCTGGCGTTTCGATTGGGCAGATACGGCCATAATGGGTTGGGTGCACGTCGCGGACTTCGAAGCCTGCACGCTCGCGGGTCAAACCACCGGGGCCCAAAGCCGACAAGCGGCGCTTGTGGGTGATTTCCGACAGCGGGTTGGTCTGGTCCATGAATTGCGACAATTGCGACGAACCAAAGAATTCGCGCACTGCAGCCGCAGCTGGCTTTGCGTTGATCAAGTCATGCGGCATGACAGTGTCGATATCGATCGACCCCATGCGTTCCTTGATCGCACGTTCCATGCGCAACAGACCAACGCGATATTGATTTTCCATCAATTCGCCGACCGAACGCACACGACGGTTGCCGAGGTTGTCGATGTCGTCGATTTCGCC
>NZ_JBMLTR010000039.1:0-4240 GCF_049239865.1 Aquidulcibacter sp. | reverse complement strand
ACTTACCGTGACCGACATAAAAGCGGTGGGCACCAAGCCAGCCTAAAAAGAACCAGAAGATATAGGCGTGAAAGGGGCTTTTGCATTCCTCATCGGTCCGCAACTCAATGGCGATCATATCTTCTTGAGTGATTTCCACGATGACTGGCCCCTTACTTCTGGGACAAGCTTAGCGTGGACGGCGCGTCTTACAAGCGCGAATGGTGACACCGGCGGGCAAAGCGGTTGCTTCATCGCCGCACGCATCTTCAAGCTGGCGGGTGGTCAGGCCCGTCGCCGTCGACAAATCAGCGCCCGACAGGTTTGCCCCGGTGAAATCTGCGCCTTGTAGACGTGTGCGGCTGATACGTGCATCGCGCAGGACCACACCGGTCAAGTCCGCGCGCGATAAGTCTGCACCCTCGATGTTGGCGCGCGTCATAATGGCACCGGTAAAGTCGGCATTGACGAAAGCGGCACCCATGACCATCGATCCGGTCATATTGGCACCGCTAAAGTCTGGATTGGTACCGCGTGTGCCGCCAAATTTCGCGCCAGTCAGATTCGCCCCGATCAATTCGGCATTGGACAGGTCCGCGCCGGCAAAGTCAGAGCCGCTGAAATTAGCACCCGCTGCTTCGATGGCGCGCATGCCTGTGCCGACAAAGCTCGCGCCCCGGAAATTAGAGCCGTTCATTTCAGCACTGCTGAGATCGCCACGGTCAAAGCGCGTGCCAGCAAAATTGCCAGCGGTCATTTCGGCGCTGCGTAGTTGCGAGCCAGAAAAATTAGATCCGGCAAAATTGCCCGATGACATGTGCGCATTGTCCATCCGCCGATTGGACAAGTCACAGCCTGCACACAATCCCGAGAAGCGACCCGTGAAAGTAACCGTGGACGGCTTGCCGCGCTGATCCCACGTGAAAGCCATCACTGGCTGAGCAATAGGGGCAAGGGCGAAAGCAATCAAGAAGGGCAAAGCTTTTGACATGATGAATGCCTTATACTGCTTTACCACAAAACTTCCACTTAAATGGTTGTAACAATTTGCCACGAGGCAGCCACAGGCGCGCCCTTATTGGCAGGTAGGCACCGTCAAGCCGCGGGGCAAAGTGGTTTCAGCGTCGCCACAAGCCTTGTTCAATTGAGCTTGGGTCAGGCCACGTGCGCCTGCGAGCTCTGCACCTGACAGATTGGCATTGGCGAGATTTGCACCAGCAAAATTGGAGCTTGAGAAATAGCCACCGACCAAAATGGCGCGTTCAAGATTGGCACCAGCAAAGTTTGCCCCGGTTGCACGCACGCCATAAAGATTGGCGATCGACAGATCGGTACGGGCAAAATTGGTGCCGTCAGCCGTTGCGAGAGACATCTCGGACTGGCGCAAACGCGCACCTGCATAGGTTTTCCGCGACAGGTCTGAATAGCTCAAATCGGCTTGAAACAGATTGCATTTGGCGCAGGATTTTCCGGCTTGGACCGAAGCGATCTGGCCTGCATTTTGCGCAAAAGCAGAGGTGCCGCACGCGGCTGCGACGAGGATGGCAATGGCGAGACGTTTCATTTTCGGACGCTCCAGCGGTCTAAACACAAGTTCAGATCCGTCCCTGCAGGAATGATGCCGTGATTTGAAACAGGTTTAGGCGCTGCCTTCGGCTTGGCGCGGTCCGGCCCAGCCACATGCATCACAGGCATAGCCAAAGGCATCTGCCTTCACCGTGAAATGGCCACAGTCTGGGCACGGGTCGCCCTCATAGCGTGTGCTGGGGCTGGTGGGCTGGGGTTGAATTAGCGTTGCTTGGATGGTGCGCTCCTGCGGCGAACTAGCCGCACGATTGGCGCGTTCGGCCGCACTGGGCAGACGCACCAGATTATCTGGAAAGCTCCCGCGCGAAAAACCCTTGGAGATAAAGCGAACAGGGTCGGCGACTTCCGGTGCCCCGGCATCGGTGACGGACTCGTCAAAGCGATCCTCGGCCAATTCGGCCAAATCATCGCGACCCAAATAGGAAACGGCCAGCTCGCGGAACAGATAGTCGAGGATAGAGGTCGCCCGCACAATGGAATCATTGCCCTCAACATCGCCCGCAGGCTCAAAGCGTGTGCCGACAAAGGCGTCGACAAATTCTTCTAGCGGCACGCCATATTGCAGACCGATCGAAGTGGCGATGGCAAAATTATTCATCAATGACCGGAAGGCTGCGCCTTCCTTATGCATGTCGATAAAGATTTCCCCGATCTCGCCATCATCAAACTCGCCCGTATGCAGATAGACCTTATGACCACCGACAGAGGCCTTTTGAATATAGCCTTTGCGACGATCAGGTAGGCGACGGCGCGCAGCGGGTTGGGGGATCAAGCGCTCAACGACCCGTTCCACCACCACTTCAACGCGCTCGACTTTGACCTCCTCAGCGACATTTTCATAACGACTGAGGTCGAGATTTGGCGCCTCAAAACCAGGCTCCGACAATTTAAGCTTAAAGCCAGCAAAGCCCGCTTGACCGAGCGCCTTTGCAAGCTCGCTCGCCATCACCCGCACATTTTCCGTGCGCGAGACCGGAAGCTGTAGCGTCACATACTGGCGGATCGTCTCATCTTGGGCAGCCGCAAAGCGAACAATCTCTTCGCGTCTCGCGGGGCCAAACACATCCTGATTGGGCAAAACGCCCCACTGATCGGGTTGGCCCAAAGCCCATTTCTGGGCGGCAGCGATATCTTGCGACGTGAAGCCCAGCGCCGTCAGCACATCAAAGCCCGGCTGCAGGACCTGTTCCAAACTGCAGCCGCACCAGAGCGCGGTCTCTTCCGGGCCCAAAAGCCAAGGCGTGATTGCCTGACGTAACGAGCGGGCGCTGATCAAGGCTTCGGCAATCGCAGCCAAACCGTCATCATCCACGCCGCGATTGGCCAGCGCGTCATAAGAGACACCGGGGGCCCCAAGCAGGGTCCGGGTTCCAAGCAATTGTCGTGTCACATCCCGGTCATCGAGGCCAAGCGCTTGAAGACCGCGCAGCACGCTGGGGCGAACCGAGAAGCCCGTTTCTTCGCCAGAGATGGCGGTCTCAATGACGGGGCCAAGAATTGGCGCCAGACCCGGCGCATCTGCTCCAAGAGCCACCAGTCCCAATCCGTGCTCTTCTGGCTTCAGGGCGGTTTCAAAGCTGGGGGCAATGGTGGTGCTGGCCGCAACAAAGACTTTGGCCAATAAGCTGCTGGCTCTAGCTGCACCTGTGGCCAGAGCCCGCAGCGCGTCGCGCACGACTTCCTGATCTTCGGGCGAGGCATAGGCCTTGCCGCGCGCCATCAAAAGTCCTGCACCATCGCAATAACGCAAAACAGCGGCCCGTTCTTTGGCCCAAGTTTGTGCCGCTAGCTTTGTCGGGAAAGCACTGGCAGCGCCCAAGCAATCAAGCGCAATGCGCCAAGCTGCAGCAACGCGCTCAAGCTGGTTGAAGTCCATGTCGTCATAAAAGGCTGAGAGCGACACAATGGCTGCCGGACCCAAAGCCGCAAAAGCTGCATCATCAAATGCAAAGCCACAGCCTGTGCGGGCAGCCTTCAACAACAAGTCCCCGTCGAGGGATTGTGCGGTTGGAACTAGAATGGTTGTGGGTTCCAACAACGGGGTGTCAATCACGCCGCCATGGGCGGTAGCATCAAATATGCCCTGCTTGGCATCTTCGATGGCTTCCAAAATCGCACCCGCTGGTGCCCCGACACGGAAAGCGGCTGCGACAGCTTGGGCCAAAACGGGATTGTCGCGTGGGTCGTCATGGCCAACGCCTTCGGCCCGTCCAACCGCTTCGCTGACACGTGCTAGAGCATCGCGTAATTGAATACGCCCCATGGAGAGGGCGGAGGAGTCAAATTGACTTTGGCGCCGCTGATGCACGACAGCTCCTGCGCGTGCCCACGGCACAACGCGGATGTGAGACTCTTCATCTAACCAGACTGCCGGCAGGCCCGTTTCAATTTCGGTGGAACCGTCTTTGAGGTTCAACACAAAGCCACGCGTCGCAGAACCTTTAAGGCCCAGCGCGCGCAGATAGCCTGCTTCGAGCACAACTTGCCGGTTGAGCAAGCTATTGGCTAAAACGGCCTCAAAATGGTCGCGTGCTTCTGCGTCGGCAAG
The DNA here is from genome assembly GCF_049239865.1 of Aquidulcibacter sp. Classification (NCBI taxonomy): domain Bacteria; kingdom Pseudomonadati; phylum Pseudomonadota; class Alphaproteobacteria; order Caulobacterales; family Caulobacteraceae; genus Aquidulcibacter; species Aquidulcibacter sp. Next base: position 126 of record NZ_JBMLTR010000039.1, on the reverse strand, counting down.
GAAGCCGGCTGTCCACGCGAGGCTGCCAATGCGGCCGGCCAAATCAAGGATTGCATCAGAAATCGATGTTTCGTCCGGCAGGTCTGCAGACTCTGCAAATGCGAGTACATTGTCCAAAGTCCAACT
>NZ_JBMLTR010000038.1:0-1446 GCF_049239865.1 Aquidulcibacter sp. | reverse complement strand
GCATCAAAGGTCAGGCCTTGGGCTTTGTGGACCGTCAGCGCCCAAGCGGGCCGCAGCGGCACTTGCCGGAAGACGCCCACCGCCTTGCGCTGGGGTACGCCTTCAGGATCGGGCTCGTAAATATAGCGCTCCCAATCAGCCGGTTCGATCTCATGCACACGGCCACCGATGCGAACGAAGACCGACGTCTTGCCCAGATCAACGACCGTCGCCAGCGTGCCATTAACCCAGCGTTTGTCTGGATCATTGCGCAACAGCATGACCCGCGCGCCCACCCGCAACAAAAGGTCGCTGTCGGTCGGGAAAATGCGCTCGTCAAACTGGCCTTCGACTTTAGCCCCGTAAGAGGCTTCAGGCCCCGATAGCCGCGCCATCTCCAAATCATTGATCCGGCGGGCGGCTTCATTGGTGGTGGTCAGGACGATAGCCCCATCCCCATCCTTGTCGGAAAAGGGCGGGGGTTCACCCACCACGCGAGAATCTAAAAGCTCCGCATCTTCCATCGTCGGCCGTCCGCGGCGCATCCGGTCCAGCAAGCCGAGGAAGGCTGCATCGGATTGGCGAAACACCTGACACAGCTCAATCGACGTCCAAGACAGTGACTTTACCGACGGCGCATCAAAGAAGTAAGGCCCGCCAAACCATTGTTCGAGGATCGGCTCATCCTCGCGGCTAACAACGGGTGGCAATTGCGCACTATCACCAACGCACAAAAGACGGACGCCGCCAAATGGCCGGGGCACACCGCGGTGCAAGCGCATGGATCGATCAATCGCGTCCATCAAGTCTGAGCGCACCATGGAAATCTCGTCTATCACGAGGAGATCGAGTGTTTTCAACATGCGGCCTTCGCGGACGCGACGGACGTCCTGCGGTTGGATCATGGCGGGCGGTAGCTTGAACAAGGAATGGATCGTCTGACCACCGGCGTTTAATGCCGCAATGCCCGATGGGGCAACGATGGCGGCTTTGAGGTCTGTTTCATCCATAAAGGCTTTGAGGAAGGTGGTTTTGCCGGTACCGGCGCGGCCTGTCAGGAACACCCCGCCTTCGGCCTTCTCAATCCGCTCCGCCACTTCGCGGTAAGGCCCGTCGTCGAGCGAGAGGGCGACTGCCTTCGCCGGGCCTTCGATCCGCCCATGGCCACCTTGCAAGCGCGCCATCGCCATGGCCCCATCGGCATCATCGACTTTAGCGACGACGGTACCATTGCGGATCAGCACAGCCGAAAAACCGCTTCCGGTATCCACCAGACGCGCAATTCCGCCCCGCAATGCCATTTCCCGCACTGTTTTCACGTGTGACCTTTTCAACCTCTTCCTTCGGTGGGTGCGCCTTCTGCGTCAAGCAGCGGCTGCGCGAATATGTATCGATTAGAAATTCTAACTTGTATCTCGCAAGCCGAAGTCGCACCTGATGTGTTATACGCACGGACACAAGTGAGGA
>NZ_JBMLTR010000037.1:0-1117 GCF_049239865.1 Aquidulcibacter sp. | reverse complement strand
ACTTACGGCTGATCTTGTCGATTTCGTCGATATAGACGATGCCGCGCTGGGCGCGTTCCACATTATAGTCCGACGCCTGCAACAGTTTCAGGATGATGTTTTCAACATCTTCGCCGACATAGCCCGCTTCGGTCAAAGTCGTGGCGTCTGCCATGGTGAAGGGCACGTCGATGATGCGGGCAAGGGTTTGCGCCAGCAGGGTCTTACCGCAACCGGTTGGACCAATCAGCAAAATGTTCGACTTCGCCAGCTCCACATCGCCATTCTTTTGGGAATGCGCGAGACGCTTGTAATGGTTATGCACAGCCACGGCCAAGACGCGCTTGGCATAGTTTTGGCCAATCGCATAATCGTCGAGAACGTCCTTGATCTCCTGAGGGGTCGGCACGCCGTCCTTGGATTTGACCAATTGATTTTTGTTCTCTTCGCGGATGATATCCATGCAAAGTTCGACGCACTCATCGCAGATGAAGACCGTTGGCCCTGCGATCAGTTTGCGGACTTCATGCTGGCTCTTGCCGCAGAAGCTGCAATAGAGCGTATTTTTTGAATCACCGCTGGCTGCTTTGGTCATATCTACTCCAGTCCGTCACGGTGCTGCCAAAAGCAGCCTCTGACGGTCGCTTCAAAAAGCTTTGTCCAGTCTTGCACGGAATCTGTCAACGATCCGTTGCAAAACTGAAGCAATTATGTTCACCCGCATCAGCCTACGCAAAAACGAGGCCGTGCGGGCTAAAAGGCGTGTTTAGCTCGTCAGACTAGGGTCTTCGCGCTTTACAAAAACTTCGTCCACAATGCCGAAAGCCTTGGCTTCTTCAGCGGTCATGAAATGGTCGCGGTCCAGAGTTTTCTCAATCACATCATAGTCTTGCCCAGTGTGCTTGACGTAGATTTCATTGAGGCGACGCTTGGTGGCGACAATGTCTTCAGCATGGCGTGCAATGTCGGTCGCCTGTCCACGGAAGCCACCAGAAGGCTGGTGTACCATGACGCGAGCATTTGGAAGCGCGACGCGGCTGCCCTTTTGCCCAGCGGCGAGCAAAAGCGAACCCATGGATGCCGCTTGGCCCATCACCACGGTGGAGACGGGTGAGCGGATATATTCCATCGTGTCATA
>NZ_JBMLTR010000036.1:0-26499 GCF_049239865.1 Aquidulcibacter sp. | reverse complement strand
GCAATAAGCGGCCCTCGCGCGCTTATCGCGAAATGCTGACCGCCAAAGACCCCTGTCTCTATGTCTATACGTCTGGCACGACGGGCAATCCGAAAGCCGCCACCTTGTCGCATTTGCGGACCCAAGGCATGAGCCGCTCCTTCATCGCAGCCACCAAAACAGGGCCCGGCGACCGAGTCTATTGCCCGCTACCGCTGTATCACGGCACAGGCGGGATTTGCGGTGTCGGCCTTGTTTTGAATACGGGGGCGACCTTGGTTTTGCGTCGCAAGTTTTCTGCCACCCAATTCTGGGATGATATTGTCGACAACGAATGTACGGTCTTTGCCTATATTGGCGAATTGTTCCGCTATTTGGTCAGCGTGCCGCCGCATCCGAAGGAGCAAACGCACAAACTTAAATCCTGCTTCGGCAATGGTCTTCGCCCAGACGTATGGGCCCGGGCGGAAGAGCGCTTCAAAATCCCGCTGATCTGCGAGTTCTACGGCTCAACTGAAGGCAATGTCAGCTTCATCAATGTCGAGGGCAAGCTAGGTGCAGTTGGTCGTATTCCGGGCTATCTGAAGAAGCGCTTCAACGTAGAGCTGGTTCGCTTTGATATTGAAGAAGAAAAACCAATCCGCAACGAAGAGGGCCTGTGCGAGAAGTGCGCGTTTGATGAAGTGGGCGAGGCGATTGGCAAGATCGATACCACCAATGTGCGCGCCCGTTTTGACGGCTATGCGAACGATAAGGCTGCATCTGAAAAGAAGCTTTTGCGTGACGTCTTTGAGAAGGGCGATTTATGGTTCCGCACTGGCGACCTCTTAAAGCAAGATAAGCTCGGCTATTTTTACTTCGTCGACCGCATTGGTGACACCTATCGTTGGAAATCCGAGAATGTCTCGACCAATGAAGTGGGCGAAGCCTTGTGTATGTTCCCCGGTGTGGAACAAGCCAATGTCTATGGCGTAGATGTGCCGCATGCTGATGGCCGCGCCGGGATGGCTGTGATTGTCGCGCCACAAGCCTTAGATATGGCGGCGCTTTCGGCACATGTACGGGCAGAATTGCCCAGCTATGCCGTGCCGCTGTTTTTGCGCTTCCAAACCGAAATGGAAGTCACGGGCACCTTTAAATATCGTAAGGTCGATTTGGTCAAAGCCGGATTTGATCCTGCCCAGATTTCCGACCCCATGGTCTGGATGAATCCAGCTACACGTCTGTACGAGCCTCTCACCGCTGAGATTTATGAAGCATTTCAGCTCGGGCAAATCAGATATTGATGGCTTGAAAAGAAAATATTGACAAATGTTGCGTTAAGATAGGCGCATGTTTGATGTACATGATGGTAGTGAAACAGTGGTAGAGCTTGCTTGGTGGGACCCTGATGTCCTGACTGAAGCCAATATTATGCCTGCGACGGGCCTCGCGACTGACTATTTGAATGTATTCAATGAGGCCGTCATGTTGTTTGGCCTATTGAGCGACATGCCCGATATGATTGAAGAACTGCGCAATTGGGAACCCTTGACCTATGAGCAGCATTTTGCGCGCTCTGGCTTTCAGGCCAAGGATTTGGCCATTCTGGCCTATCAAAATGCAGACCCTGCGATCAAAGGCCCGTTTGACGCCCTGAGCCAAGAGACATGCGATTTGCTGCTGCAGGCCATCACGCAGGCTGAAGGGCTTATCCAGAAAGGCGCGCCCGTGGATGACTTCATCGCTGAAACCACCATGGCGCTGCAATCGTCTATCATGATGCTCGACGGCATGGTGCATGGCGGCGCCGCCGGCGGCGCTCAAGACGATATTGATGCCTTGTTCGACTAAGGACAGCTATCGCCTTTAGGCTCTAGCTGCGTCGGGCCGTATAACCAACCCGCGGGAAGTGCACGACCATGGTGCCAAGACCTGGCACGTCGCGCTCAAGCGCGATCTCGCTGGCATCTGAAAAGACCAGCTTGCCACTGACTGGGTCCCGCCCATAATCATCTGGCGAGACGGAGACAAAATCACCTTCACGCAAGCCCTGTGGCTCTTGTTCATCCACGCCTGTGCGATCAATTGGCGTGCTTTGGCCAGCCAGCGCGACGGCTTCTTGGGACGACATGATCTCCATCGTGCCATGGCCAATGTCATCGACACGCTCGACCCAATCGCGTGCGGTTTCAAACGGGGCCATCAAGCTATCATAACCCGGCCGATAGGCGTTGCGCAGGAACCAAAAGTTCATATAGGCGGAGATGTCGCCCAAGCCCGGCTTGTCACCAAACAGCCAGTCGCCCTTGGATGCTTCAAGCGCTTCTTCAACCCAAGCGACATGGCCGCGCCATTGATCACGCATCATCGGGGAAGCGGCGCGCATCTGCTCAGTGTCAAAGGGTCTGCCCGACAATTGTTCGCGGTCACGCTTGAAGGCTTCGGGTACATTAAAGCCCTCTGCCCCAAAAATGATAGGCACAGTCGATTGGAAGAAGGCGCGGTCTGCCCACATGGCGATCATCCAAGACAGGCCAGCCTCGCCATTGGGATATAGGGTTGGGCTGGGGTGACGGCGCTCAATCTCCCGCAGGATCAATTGCGTGTCGCAATAAATGTCGGCCCCGATCTGCAGCACAGGCGTGCGGCGATAGCCCCCGGTCAAGGGCGTTAGGTCAGGCTTAGGCATTATGGACGGGATCATCACCGACACCCAATTCAACCCTTTGAGGCCCATCACCAAACGGATCTTCTCAGAAAAGGGCGAAGCGTTGAAATGGTGTAAGATCAGACTATCGGCATCGGCCATGAGAATATCCTTAAACAAGCGACTCGCGCAGGCGTTGGCTTCCTTTTAACGAGCCAAATGCATTCGACCAGTCCTTCACTAAAATGCGAGGCGACAAATGCAGTCGCCCGCGTTACATCAGAGCAAGTTCCATAAAAATGCGCGGTATTAAACCTGCGTGAGGGGGAAATATGTTTGACTTTGAGGCCACAAAATCGGTTGCCGATATCACGCGCGTGCAGGCGGCAACGCGTCCTGATGCCATCGCCATCTCGTTCAAAGATCGCACCACGACCTTTGGGCGCTTAGACGTTATCGCCAATCAAATTGCCAATGCGCTGATCAAGCTAGGTGTGAAGCCCGATGATCGGGTGGCTGTTTATGGCGCAAATTCAGACCATTATATCGCTCTATTCTTTGGCTGCGTGAAGGCTCGCGCGACGCTGGTCGGCGTCAATGCGCGCTTGGCTCCGCCCGAAGTGGCCTATGTGCTGGATGATAGTCAGGCCAAGGTCTTTTTGGTCGGGAGTCACTTTTATGAGCTAGCGGCTGCGGCTCTTGATCACGCGACCAATAAGCCTCTGACCTTGGCGCTGGATGGCGGCCATGGCAGCTGGACGAGCTATCAGGATTGGCATGGGGCGGCAGCGTCACAAGATCCGGGTCTGCCATGCTTGCCCGATGATGATGTGATCCAACTTTACACCTCTGGCACCACGGGCTTGCCCAAAGGCGTTCAGATCACCAACCAGAATTATATGGCCTTCTTTGAGTTTGGCATTGGTGCGGAATGGGCCAAATATGAAGCGGGCGAAGCGGTTTTGATCGCCATGCCCATGTTCCATGTCGCTGGGATCAACAGTGCGATCCTAAGCGTCGCCCAAGGGGCGAAGGCGGTCGTGTTGGAGCAAGTCGACCCTGTCGAAATCCTACGCTTGATCGCCGTGGAAAAAATTGCGCATGCCTTTGTGGTGCCCGCCGTGATCAATATTCTGATCCAGGTGAATGCCAAGATACCAACCGATTTCTCGGCCCTGCGGCGAATGTATTATGGCGCGTCGCCAATTGCCGAGGATTTGCTGATGCAGGCGCAGGCGACCTTTGGCTGCTCCTTCACGCAATTGTACGGCATGACCGAAAGTTTGGGCGCGGGCACCTATCTCCCACCAGAAGCGCATGACCCCGCACGTGGCAAACTGCGCTCGTGCGGCATTGCTTGGCCGGGATTTGAGATTGAGTGCCGCCGTGACGATGGCAGCGCCTGTGCGGTCGGTGAAGTTGGCGAGATCGCCATGCGCTCCACCACCATCATGAAGGGCTATTTCAATAGACCTGACGCCACGGCTGCGACCGTCAAGGATGGCTGGCTTTACACGGGCGACGCGGGCTTCTTTGATGAAGAAGGCTATCTCTATATTCATGACCGTGTGAAAGACATGATCGTGACGGGGGGCGAGAACGTGTATCCGGCCGAAGTTGAAAACGCCGTGTTCGGCCATCCTGCTGTTGCCGATGTCGCGGTTGTCGGTGTCCCGGATGAGAAATGGGGCGAGGCCGTCAAGGCAATCGTCGTGTTGAAACCCGGCGAGGCGGCAGAGCCTGCGGACATTATCGCTTGGACCAAAGCGCGCATCGCGGGCTATAAAGTGCCCAAAAGCGTCGACTTCATTGCCGAGCTTCCGCGCAATCCATCGGGCAAAATTCTGCGGCGTGAACTGCGCGAACCCTATTGGGTAGGCCATTCGCGGCGGGTGGCGTAATTGCCCTTTTAAGCAGCTTCTTGCTGGGCAACTGCCAATCGGGGGAGGGACACGATCACCATGGTCCCGACCCCGACTTCTGATGCGATGGTCAAGGAGCCGCCATGCATCTCTGCAAATGAGCGCGACAAGGCAAGGCCCAAGCCACTGCCTTGATTAGAGCGCGCGTGCTCATTCTCAACCTGCTCAAACGGTCGGGCCAGGCGCGGCAAGTCTTCGGCTTTGATCCCAATGCCGTTGTCGATCACGCGAATAATCACTGAGTCCAGATTATTCTTAACCTGAACCAGTACGCGACCATTCTGCGGGGTGAATTTGATCGCATTGGACAGGAGGTTGATCATGATCTGCTTGATGGCGCGCGCATCACCCGTCACATCGCCGGCTTCATCAAGCTCACCAACAAGGGCAATATTCTTTTCTTCCGACCGACCACGCACCAAGCGCATGGCTTGCTCAATCGTTTCCTGCAAATCCATCGGCTTGGGATAGATTTTGAACTTACCGGCTTCCACCTTAGCCATGTCTAGCACGTCGTTGATCAGCTCAAGCAAATGTTTTCCACTATTGAGAATGTCGGTGGCGTAGGTGAGATAGCGGCGGTCACCCAAGGGGCCGTATAGCTGCTGCACCATGATTTCCGAGAAGCCGTTGATGGCGTTTAATGGTGTGCGCAATTCGTGGCTCATATTGGCCAAGAAGCCACTCTTGGCGTTAGAGGCTTCTTCTGCCCGTTGCCGCTCAATCCGATACTTTTCGGCCAGTTCTGAAGCCTTGTGTTCTGAGCGCTCCAGCTCGACCACGACCGAGCGCATCTGGCGTTCAGACCGCATGATGCTTTCTTCGGTCTCTTTCAGTGGCGAAATATCAATGCCGATGGAGACTAAGCCGCCGTCCGAAGTTTCACGTTCAACTAATTGAATCCAGACGCCATTATCGAGCTCAATTTCTTGAGCCAATTCGTCGTATCGGTCGGGGCGCTGCGACTTCACCCGCTTGGCGGCAGCAGCGGATACGGCGGTGTAGGAAGCGCCCGCTTGCAGGATGGAGCCGTCCAAACCAAACGTTTTGGCAAATCCGCCATTCCACAGAATCAAGCGCCGATCTTTCGACCAGAGTGCAAACGGGCCTGAGATGGAATCAATGGCGTCGCGCAGGCGGCGTTCAGCCGCCGCGACACGGGCTTCAGAGTTACGTTCTTCCGAAACGTCGATCGACACGCCAATCGCGCGAATGCTGCCAGGGCGTTGGCGATCCACCGCTGCCCGGCCGCGCAATTGGACGTGGGTTACACCGGTTGCGCGGGTGATTTTGACCACGACATCCAGCACCCCGATCTGGGCGGCAGATGCCAAAGCCGCGCGAAGACGTGCCTGATCTTCTGCGCTCAAGGCCTGCAGAACTTCATGAGTATCAAATCGTCCAGCACCGGAGAGGCCAAAAGTTTGGGCGAGCCGTTGGGTCAGATAGACGCGGTCATTGGTGATATCCCAATCCCAAACGCCGCAACGGGCCCCTTCAATCGCGACCCGCAAGCGCCGTTCCGCATCGCGCATTTGGACGCGAGCTGTCGCAAAGCGCTCGGACTGACCTTGAACCAAAAACCAGATTCCGGCAGCTGCTAGGACAGGCCCAAGGAACAAGAGCCCAAACATGATGGCACTGCGCAGCCAAGCCGCTTCAATGGGACCCCGGTCTCGAGACACAAAAGCGGTCAGGCCATTCTCAGCAACCGCTGTCCCTAGAACGATATTCTGACCATCCAAATCTCTGGCATAAAAGCCTAGGGCCGACCCAGCAGCGGGAGGAGATTTCAGGCCAAAGGCCGGTAATGCCCCTTGGGTCGAAACCGCCTTAAACGCAGGCTGCACTGAAATCAGATTGCCGCCAGGTTCGCCAACGCCAACGCGCCGCCCTGGACCAAGGGTATCAAGTCCCCGGAAAGTCACAAAGGCCGCGAGCGCGCCGCCATCAACTGTGCGCACCGAAATAGCTGGCGAATAGCGGCCACCACCTAAGGCGACAGCCCCACTCCAGCCGTCTGTCTTGGCCAATTGGGCGGCGGCGGCCAAGGCTCCAATATCGCTGGATGACGCAGAACCTTGCGAGACCAGAACGCCCTTACTGTCGAAGCTTGCGACCGCTTGCAGACCCGGCGCGGTTGCCGCCACGGTCGCGCCATTGGCCATACCTAGGCCACTTGCCGCCACGAGACTGGCCCGTGCCTCTCGTATGGCTGCATCCATTTGTGAGGTAATCAGCCGAGCTTCTTGGGCAGCCTCATGGGTCGCATCACGGTGAAAGCGATCATAGTCGCGCTTGGCGAGGAGCAAGATCACCGCGGCAAAAAGCGCGCACAGGACAAGCGTGATGGCAACCGGCCACTGGCCGTTCATCTCGTCGTCTTTAGGTGCCACTTTGGCCATTTACTTACCCGAATCAGAGAGATCTCACTCTCATTTGCGGAAAGGGTAAAGGAGTTCTTAACGTGACGTCTAGGGCTGGGGGTCAGCTTCCTGTGAACCATTCTCACAATTTGCAGGCCACCGCGTAGGATCCGGCATCCGACGCCAGTTTCATTGGTGGGTCTCTCAAGCAGGGGCGGTGGCAGAGGTCAGGCGATCAAGCCGTCATAGATTTTTGAGAGAATCTCGCGCGTATTGGCTGACAAGGAATTGCGATCCAGCAAGACTTGCAAGGTTCGCTTTGCCAGTTTCTGCCGGGGCTCATTCACACGCGAACAGGATTCAAAAACGGTCCCCAAGCGCGCGGCGAGGGCCCCATTCGTGCTATCGACATCGGCTATGAGGTCTGCAATTGCTTGGTAACCGGTTCCATCTACACGGTGGAAGGCAGCGGGATTTCCGCTGGCAAAGGCCCCACCTAGTGCCCTGACCCGATTGGGGTTCAAGAGGGTGAAGCTAGGGTCAACACGCAAGTTTTTGAACGTTTGCAGCGGATCTTCACAAAGTGCCATAGCTTGCACGCGGAACCACTTGTCCATCACCAAGGCATTGTCGGTAAACCGCTGTTTGAACGCCGCTAAGGCCGCGTGATAGCGGGCTCCACCGAATTGGGACAAGCCATCGAGCGCAGTCATCATGTCGGTCATATTGCGCGCGGCGAAGAAAGTGTTTTCTGCACGCATCGCAGCTCTGTCGGTTCCGCTGGCGCACAAGAGGTCGAGGCAAGCCGCCATCAGCGCGCGTTGGCCTGCCGCCTGTGCACTGGCAGAGAAGGCTTGGGCAGGGTCATAGATCGCAAAACAAGCACTTAGTTCAGCATCAAGTTGTTCGGCCAAAAGGCTCCGCACAAAAGCTCGTGCAGCTAACAGATTGGATGGATCGCACAGTGGCTGAAGCTGCATCAATTCACTCACATCCGGCAGGCGCAATAGCAGGGCAGTGAAGGCTGGGTCTCGCGCGGCATCGGCCAACGCACCTTGAAAGGCGCGGGCGAGATCCTGTCGCACGTCGGGCTCGCGACCCGCCGCAAGGCTTTGGGCCACCGAAAGCAACGTGTTGCGCGCAATCGTTTGGGTCGATTCCCAGCGCACAAACGGATCGGTGTCACAAGCGGCCAAGAGCGCTAGATCCGCATCGCTATGATTGGTGATCAAGCGAACAGGGGCAGAAAATCCCCGCATATAAGAAACAACAGGCCGGTCAGCGACGCCTTCAAATTGGAGCTCCAAGCTCGTGCTCGCCATTGGAATCAGCCAATCGTCTGCTGCGATGTCGGTTTCGGCCAAGCGCAGTTGCAAGGGCGCGCCGTCTGGGCCGAAAAATGCCATCGAGATGGGAAGGGGCACCCAAGATTTCGAGCTTTGACCCGGGGTGTCGGGCGTCGATTGCTGGAAGCGAATGGTCAGCTTTTGGGTTGCGGCATCATAGTCGCTGATCGCCTCCAGGCAGGGTGTACCTGCCTGATCATACCAGCGTTCGATCCCATGAAGTTGGTTGCCTGTCGCCGTCCGCATCGCGTGCAGCCAATCTTCAATTGTCGCAGCCGTGCCGTCATTCTCGTCAAAATACAGGTTTGCCCCTTCCAAGAAAGCATCGCGACCAACCAAAGTCTGCAAGACTCGGATGATCTCTGCGCCTTTCTCGTAAATAGTGGCGGTGTAGAAATTATCGATTTTCACATAACTCTTGGGCCGCACGGGATGAGCGAGAGGGCCTGAATCCTCGGGGAATTGGCGCGCACGAAGGGCCTTGACGTCCTTAATCCGCTTGACAGCGCGGGACCGTTGATCGGCGGAAAATTCCTGGTCCCGGAAGACGGTGAAACCCTCTTTCAAGGACAATTGGAACCAGTCACGACAGGTAACCCGGTTGCCAGACCAATTGTGGAAATATTCGTGTGCCACAACCGCTTCAATGGCTTCGTAATCGGCATCCGTCGCGGTGGTCTCGTCGGCTAGAAGAAGGGCGGAGTTGAAAATGTTGAGGCCCTTGTTTTCCATCGCGCCGAAATTGAAATCGGAAACAGCCACAATATTGAACATATCTAGATCATATTCGCGGCCGAAAACCTCTTCATCCCATGTCATCGATCTCTTCAGCGCATCCATGGCGTAAATGGCCCGTGAGGCCGCACCTTTGTCGACATAGATGCACAAATCAACCGTCCGGCCTGAGCGGGTGGTGAATTGATCTTCCAACGTATCAAAGCCGCCTGCCACCAAGGCGAACAAATAGGATGGCTTTAGGTGTGGATCATCCCAGGCGGCCCAATGACGGCCATCGTCATATTGCCCAATCGCGACGCGATTACCGTTGGACAAAAGCGAAGGAAAGTCTGCCTCTGGTGCTTCAACCCGCACATGGAAACGGCTCATCACATCGGGGCGATCTGGCCAAAAAGTGATGTGGCGAAAGCCTTCAGCCTCGCATTGCGTGCAAAAGCGCCCGGCCGACATATAAAGGCCCGACAAGGCTGTATTGGCTGCTGGGTTGATGGCAACTTTTGTTTCCAGCTTGAAGGAGTCCGGCACACTTTTGAGCGTTAAGCCGTCTTCACCGAGATGATAATCTTGAGCCGCGACTGGCTGGCCATTGATTTCCACCGACAAGAGGTCAAGTCCAACGCCATCCAATTGTAGCGCTTCACCCTTTGCCCATTCATGGGGTTTGCGATCAATAATCAGGCGCGACGTCACAATGGTCCGCGTAGGGTGGAGGTCGAACACCAACGATACGTGAGAGATCGAAAAAGGGTAGGGGCGATAATCCTGGAGACGGACGGGGATGTGTTCTTGTGTGCGCATGAAAAAGGCTTAGCCCGCTAAGGGTCACCTTGTCCAAAACTTTTTGTCCGCGCTCAGTTACCCAAAGACGCACCGACTTTAAGCGGATTTCGCAATGAACCTATAAAACTAGACAGGCTGAAAATACGCCAAATTAACTTTGGAACCTTAAGACTTGTGGCCGTCAGCATGAAATGCACAAGTGAGGTTATCATGGCGCTCGATCACGACCCCCGGCTCTCAGCAGGAGCGCCTAATCCTGCCCCTGCGGGTTCGCGCCCTCAAGCTACGCCGCCATCTCTGTCCCAGATGTCGACCTCGGTCAGCGCGCGCTCGCTGAATCCAACCAGTGCGGCTGAACTGATTGCACAGGTGCAGAGTGGCTTAGTGGCTGCAGGACTGGGCAGCGACGATGCTGAGGCGCAGCGCAAGGTTTTTGAACGTCGCGCCATGGAACAACCGACGGAGCGCATGATTGGTCGTGTGACCTTCTGTAACGGCGCGCGCGCAACCATTTCGACCATGGCCGATAATCTGAGCGAAGCTTCGTCGGACTTTTGGTCTGTAGGTCGATTGATTTCGATCACGGTCGGCAAGGTCCGCGTGGTTGCGCTTGTCTTTGAGATGAGCACCGATAGCTCGGTTTGGGACCCCAATGCTGCCAATGCCGTGAGCGTTCAGGTTGAGTTGATGGGCGAGATTTCCGAGGATGTCCACGGCCGCACGCGCTTTCAGCGCGGCGTGTCGCGCTATCCTCAAGTCGGGGCGGTCGCCCACAAGATCCGTGCACGCGACCTAGAAGTCATGCATGATCTCGGCGACCGCAAGTCGGTCGAAGTTGGCCGCTTGTCTCAGAATGCCGATATTCCCGCGACGATCAGCGTGAATGACCTTTTGACCCGTCACTTTGCCGTCGTCGGGACGACCGGGGTCGGTAAGTCGTGTTCCTTGACGCTCTTGGTTCGCCAATGCTTGAGTGTGAAGCCTGAATTGCGGGTTGTGCTCTTGGATCCGCATAATGAGTTCGCCGGAGCCTTTGGTCCGCTTGCGCAGGTGTTTGACGCATCCACGCTCGAATTGCCATTCTGGTTGTTCCGGTTTGAGGAGCTGGAGGATGTGATCTTCCGCGGCAAAACCATCTCTGAAGAAGCAGAAATTTTGCGCGAAGTTCTGGCGCAGGCCAAAACGAATTTCCAGAATGAGAAGACGGGTGCAACCGCTGCAGGGCTGGTACGCAAGGCTTTAGATGTTGGTGGTCTCAATGCCGACAGCCCCATGCCTTACCGGATGTCGGAATTGTTTAAGCTCATCGACGAGAACATTGGTCTCTTGAGCCCACGTCATGAACGGCATCATTTGAAATCTTTGCGCGTTCGACTGGATGCCTTGGTCAATGATCCGCGCTATGGCTTCATGTTCACCAGAGGTGGCGCGGAAGATAATTTTGCGCCACTTCTGTCGCGCTTGTTCCGCCTGCCTGCGGAGGGCAAGCCTGTTTCAATCATCAATTTATCGGGCCTGCCTTCGGATGTGACAAATGCCGTTGTGTCGGTTCTGGCGCGTCTCTGCTTTGACGTAGCTTATGCCAGTGAAGGCCAATTGCACGTCTTGTTGGTGTGTGAAGAAGCCCACCGATATGTACCGCAAGACCCCAATGCAGGCTTCATCCCAACCCGGCGCGCGATTGCCCGGATTGCTAAAGAAGGTCGGAAATACGGCTGCTCCATCGCGGTTGTGTCGCAGCGCCCTGGCGAACTGGACCCGACGATTTTGTCGCAATGTTCCACCGTATTCGCGATGCGTTTGGCTAACGATCGAGACCAGGAAATTATCCGCTCGGCTATTGCTGATTCCAGCGGTTCGACGATTTCCTTCTTGTCGGCTTTGGATAATGCGGAGGCCATTGTTTTCGGTGAAGCTGTCGCGACCACGATGCGCTTTAAATTCACCTATCAAGAGCCTGCAAAGCTGCCACGTGCGGCCGGCACTGATATTACGGATCCTACGGCCAATGCGCGCAAAACGGGCGAAGCTGATTCATTCATGATTGCTAAGCGCCTGCGTGGGTTGCGCGACCTAGAGAAACCGCCACAGCCAACCATGCTGGCTGAAGCCTCTTCTCAGCAGAAATTAGCTGCCGCTGCCGGTATCTCGGCTGGACTGCGTCAGCCAACTTCTACTGCAGGCTCTCCGCTGCCTCGGCCGACCTCCGGGCTTCGTACCTAGTCGGGCTGCAGATACTGCGCACAAAAACGCGATCTTCCCTAAGGTGACGGCTTTCCGTTCACGTAAACTTGCTTATGTTGCTCCCAAATAAACAGACGGTGACGGGTAAGCCGTTGCCGCGACCTTGGGAGGCACACGTCACATGAATTTCGATTTTTCTGACGACCAAAAATATCTCAAAGAACAAGCGCGCAAGTTCTTGTCCGAACAGTCCAGTATGGCGGTGGTTCGGGCCGTGTTGAACGATGAACAAAAGTCCCATGACGCTGGTTTGTGGAAAGCCATTGCAGAGATGGGCTGGCTGGGTGCAGCGATTCCTGAGGAGTTTGGTGGTTTAGGCCTGGGCGAGCTTGAACTCTGCGTTTTGGCAGAGGAAATGGGCCGGTCGTTGGCACCTGTGCCTTGGGCCTCCACCGTTTATTTCTTTGCCGAAGCCATCAAGATTGCCGGCACCGAGGCACAAAAATCTGCCATTCTGCCGAAGTTGGCCGAAGGTGGTGTGATCGGCTGTGTGGCTGCGTCTGAAGGACCTGGCGAGCCGCGTGCCGCCAACCTCAAGACCATCTTTGACGGCACCAGTGTGACGGGTATGAAAGTGCCTGTGACCGACGGCGATTGCGCCACCCATGCTTTGGTCCTTGCCAAGCATCAAGACGGCACGTCTTTGGTGATCGTAGACCTGACCGGGGCAGGAGTGGAATCTAAAGCGATCAAGACGTTTGATCCAACCCGCTCGCACGCCACGCTCACCTTTACCAAAGCCCCAGCGCAGCTTCTGGGTGAAGCAGGTGACGGTGAGGCCCTGCTACAGCGCATTTATGATCGTGCAGCGGTGTTGTTGTCGTTTGAGCAAATCGGTGGCAGCCAAGCCTGCTTGGATATGGCGACCGATTACGCCAAAGGTCGCTATGCTTTCTCGCGCCAAATCGGCAGCTTCCAAGCGATCAAGCACAAATTGGCCGACATGTATGTCGCGCTCGAAATCGCTCGCTCCAACGCCTTTTACGGTGCCTGGGCTTTGAGCAGTGACGCGCCAGAATTGCCGCTGGCTGCTGCTGCGGCCCGCATTGCCGCCTGCGACGCTTATTATTTGGCATCGAAGGAGAATATCCAAACCCATGGCGGCATGGGCTTTACGTGGGAAGTGGATTGTCACCTGTATTATCGGCGCTCCAAGCTCTTGGCTGTGCAAGCGGGTGCGCCATCTCTTTGGAAAGAAAAACTCGTCCGCCGCTTGGAAATGCGCAACGCGGCCTAACACTTGGATGGATGGAGAGACTTATGGACTTCAATGATACCCCAGAAGAAGCAGCCTTCCGTCAACGGGCACAAACCTTCTTAGCAGCCCATGTGCAGCCCAGAGCCGGCCAGACTGAAAGCTTGCAAAAGCGCTTGTCTGACAAGGAATATATGTTGGCGGCCAAGGCCTATCAAAAGGCTAAAGCTGAAAATGGCTTTGCCGGCATCACTTGGCCAAAAGAACAGGGCGGGCAGGGCCTCGCGCCCATTTTCTCGGTGATCTTTGGCCAAGAAGAGGGCAAGTTTGACGCTCCTGCAGGGCCGTTCACCATTGGCCTTGGCATGTGTGTGCCCACCGTGATTGCTTTTGCAACCGATGCCCAGAAAGAACGCCATGTCGGCCCCGCGCTGCGCGGCGAAGAAATCTGGTGCCAGTTGTTCTCTGAACCCTCTGCCGGGTCCGACGTGGCTGGCCTCAAAACCAAAGCAGTCCGCGATGGTGATGACTGGGTGATCAATGGCCAGAAGGTGTGGACCTCGGGTGCGCATTATTCGGATTGGGGCATCGTGCTCGTCCGCACCAATGCCGACAAGGCCAAGCATAAAGGCTTGTCGATGTTCTTCATTGATATGAAGAGCCCTGGCATTGAAGTGCGCCCCATCCACCAAATGTCGGGCGGATCTAACTTCAATGAAGTCTATTTCACCGATGTGCGCGTCTCTAACAGCCAAATGCTGGGCGGGGAAGGCAATGGCTGGTCGGTGGCTTTGGTTACCTTGATGAACGAGCGCTTGGCCGTCGGCGGTAGCCCCGGCCCGGACTATAAAGAGATCTTTGACTGGGCGAAAACCATGCCGGGTCAGGATGGTGGCACCTTGGCAGAAGATCAAAGCTTCCGTCAAAAAGTGGCTGATTGGTTTGTGCGGGCTGAGGGCTATAAGCTCGCCAAGTTCCGCACCATGACGGCTTTGTCCAAAGGTCAGACACCGGGTCCTGAAAGCTCGATTGGCAAAATCATCACGGCTAACCAGCTCCAAGACATCACCCATAATGCGATGGAATCGATGGATCATTTCGGGATCATCACCGATGCCGAATATGCTCCCTCTGAAGGCGTGTTCCAGCAGAGCCATATGTGGGCTGCGGGCTTGCGGATTGCTGGTGGGACCGACGAAATCCTGAAGAACATTATTGCAGAGCGCATCTTGGGCCTGCCCGGCGATGTCCGCGTTGATAAGGATGTCGCGTTTAAGGATTTGCCAAGCGGTCGCTAAACCGATTGCCATAAAGTCCTTTTGAGAAGGCCTGCTGCTCCTTTGGGGCGGCGGGCTTTTTCATTTGTGAACCTACAGCAACAGCGTTGACAGATTGGCCAACCTTACTCTATCAGCCGCCATGTCCAATCCTATCGCTAAACCGCCCCGTGTCGCCCCGCCGATTAGAGATGCCGTAACGTTTGACGACGTGCTGCTGGAGCCGGGTGCCTCCGAAGTGATGCCGGGTCAGGTCGATGTTCGGACGCAATTGACGCGCGAAATCGCACTGAATATCCCACTCATTTCCTCAGCCATGGATACGGTTACTGAAGCGCGCCTCGCCATTGCGATGGCTCAAGCTGGCGGCCTTGGCATTATCCACCGTAACTTGTCGAACGAAGAGCAGGCCGAACAAGTCCGTCAGGTTAAGCGCTTTGAAAGCGGCATGGTGATCAACCCGATCACCGTCTATCCCGATATCTCTGTGGGCGAAGTGAAGGCCATCAAAGCGGCCCGTGGGGTTTCTGGCTTCCCGGTGGTAGAGCGTGGGCCCGAAGGCAAGCCCGGTCGCCTCGTCGGCATTGTCACCAATCGCGACGTCCGCTTCGCCGATGACAGTGACAAAGTCTATGAAGTCATGACGCGCGAGAATTTGCACACGGTTCGCGAAGGCACAGACAAGGACACAGCCCGCCAGCTCTTGCACAAGCATCGGGTAGAGCGATTGATTGTTGTCGATGATGACGGCCGTTGCGTTGGCCTCGTCACGGTCAAGGACATGGAAAAAGCTCAAGCCTTCCCCAGCGCCTGTAAGGATGACCAAGGTCGTCTGCGCGTCGGTGCCGCTACCACCGTTGGTGATGCTGGCTATGAGCGCTCTGAATTCCTGTTGGATGCAGGCTGTGATGTCATCGTGGTCGATACGGCCCACGGGCACTCACGTTCGGTCTTGGATGCCGTGGAGCGTATCAAGCGTCTGTCTAACCGCGTGCAAGTGATTGCTGGCAATGTTGCCACGCGCGAAGCGACCATGGCGCTGATCGACGCGGGTGCGGATGCGATCAAAGTGGGTATTGGCCCCGGCTCCATTTGTACCACACGGATCGTCGCAGGCGTCGGTGTGCCGCAATTGACCGCGATTATGGATTGCGTTGACGCGGCCTACGCCACGGGCACGCCCGTGATCGCCGATGGCGGGATTAAGTTCTCGGGTGATTTGGCTAAAGCGATTGCGGCTGGTGCCAATGTCGCGATGTTGGGTGGCCTGTTTGCGGGTACGGATGAAGCCCCAGGTGAGGTGTTCCTCTATCAAGGACGCTCTTATAAATCCTACCGCGGTATGGGCTCCTTGGGTGCGATGGCGCGCGGCTCAGCCGACCGTTATTTCCAAAAGGACGTCAGCGACGCGTTGAAGCTGGTGCCTGAAGGCATCGAAGGTCAAGTGCCATATAAAGGCTCTGTTGCCCCAATCTTGCATCAATTGGTCGGCGGTTTGCGGGCAGCCATGGGCTATACCGGGGCAGCAACCATTGCAGACTTCCAATCCAAGGCGCGCTTTGTAAAGCTGACCAGCGCGGGCCTGCGCGAAAGCCACGTCCATGACGTATCCATCACGCGCGAAGCCCCCAACTATCCAGTCGGGGGTTAAGCCTCGTGACCATTCGGGTATTGTCACGCAAGGATTTTGCGTGGGTCATTGCCCTTGGCAATGACAATCAGATCGAAACCGGGCCGTTGGATGAAGATCGCCTAGAACGCTTAGTTGGGGCCTCATACCTTAGCCAAGTGGCAGAACCCGACTTGGGTTTTTTGATTACCTTCATCAAAGGTTCGACCTACGACAGCCCGAACTTCATCTGGTTTGTCGAGCGGATGGACAATTTCGTCTATGTCGATCGGATCGTCGTGGCAGCCCATGCCCGCGGGCAGGGCATTGCGCGTCGCTTTTATGAGGGTCTGTTTGCAAGTGCACAGGCAGAAGGCTATGAACACGTGGTCTGCGAGGTCAATTCTGACCCGCCTAACCCTATTTCCGATCAATTCCACGCCGCTCTTGGCTTTACTCCTGTCGGGCAAGCAAGTTTGTCCAACGGCAAAAGCGTGACCTATCTGTCGCGCGCCCTGAAAGATTGAATTTATGCGTCCCGGTGCCCGTGCCCAAG
The DNA here is from genome assembly GCF_049239865.1 of Aquidulcibacter sp. Taxonomy (NCBI): domain Bacteria; kingdom Pseudomonadati; phylum Pseudomonadota; class Alphaproteobacteria; order Caulobacterales; family Caulobacteraceae; genus Aquidulcibacter; species Aquidulcibacter sp. The sequence continues at coordinate 9,858 of NZ_JBMLTR010000036.1, read as the reverse complement.
CCGCCATTGAAGTTTTGACTGATGTCGAAGCCCGTAAACGCCCCCCGGCCGATGTGCTGAAGGAATGGGGCTTGAGCCATCGATTTGCAGGCTCGGGCGACCGGGCGCAAATTGGCGATATTGTCTTCGGTGCCCTGCGCTGGAAGGCGTCGAGTGCCTTTCGCATGGGTGTCGATGATCCCCGTGCGTGGGTCTTAGGCGCATTGCGTTGGGGCTTTGGGCGCGAGCCAGAAAGCCTTGAGAAAGATGCTTACGAAGAAACCCATGCCTATAGCCCGTTGACGGAGGCCGAACGCAAGGCTTTGGCCGAGGCGACATTGGAAGGCGCGCCCGACCATGTGCGCGGCGATTATCCTGAGTGGCTGGATGGAAGCTTTGCGCGGGTCTTGGGAGATGAAAGGGCAGCGGAAGGGGCGGCCCTAGCAGCGCCTGCGCCGCTTGATCTGCGCGTCAATCGCCTGAAGGCCAAACCAGAAACCGTGCTGGAAGATTTATTGTCGTCCACTCAGCTTAAAGTGCGCGATGACGGCAGCCCATCAGCCTTTATCACCCCATGGTCGCCTGATGGCATCCGTATCCCTTGGCAACAAGGCCGCACCTTTCCTTGGGCCAAGGAAGAGGCCTTTGTGAAAGGTGGCTTTGAAGTTCAAGATGAAGGCAGCCAGCTTGCCGCTCGGCTGTCGGGCGCAAAGCCCGGTATGCAGATTGCCGATGTGTGCGCTGGGGGTGGTGGCAAAACCTTGGCGCTTGCGGCTTTGATGGAGAATAAAGGTCAGCTCTACGCCTATGATGTCGATAGCCGACGGCTCTCCAATTGCCACGAACGCATAGAGCGGGCAGGGGTGCGCAATTGCCAAGTTCGCACGCCAAAGCGCGATCAAGACGTTTTGGGCGACTTGCATGGCCTGATGGACATCGTGTTCATCGACGCGCCTTGTACGGGCTCTGGCACGTGGCGACGCGCCCCTGATTCCAAATGGCGTTTGCGACCTGGTGCTTTGGAAAAGCGTCAGCAGGAACAAGCGCTCGCACTGGCTTTGGGCGCGCCTTTGGTGAAGCCGGGCGGTCGGCTTTTGTATGTCACCTGTTCGATTCTGCCGGAAGAAAATGAGGATAGTATCGCGCGCTTCTTGGCCGCCAATCCGGCCTTCGCACCGGTCAATCCAACGACATTGGTCTCAGACGCCGGATTGTCGGGCCTTCTGGCGCATTGCCATAAGGCAGGGCCCGGCTTGCAGATGACGCCCTTGGCGACGGGTACGGACGGTTTCTTTATTTGTGCGATGACGCGGACAGCGTAATGAGCCTGACTTAAGCTGCTTGCTTGACCAATAGCGGGGATGTGCGACAAAGGCGGTAGGTTTCAGAAAGACCGCGGATGGGCGTTCGTCACGCGCAGGGCCAAGCTAAAACAAGCTCTGCGATACAAATTAGGCAGATTTCGCCACACCCCAGTTTGCGCAGCATTGTCGCATCCTTTGGGGAACGGCGGGCTGACTTTAAGTCTATCAACGTCATTCGCGCTTTAAATGCACGACCAGATCAATTCATCGAATTTTACTTTCGTGAACCCTATCTCGTGCGCGAGAAAGGCACAGGATTTAGCGCCACGCCGACAAGTGTCTTGGTGGGGGTCACCAGCGCACCGGGTAAGGACTTGGGTTTTGTTGGCCAGATTGAGACATTCACGATCCGGTTTCAGCCAACAGGGCTTGCTCGACTATTTGGAATGCCCATGACCGAAACCGTCGATCAGGGATTGGCGCTCGCAGACGTCCTGAAAAGGCAAACTCCGGCCCTTGAATCAGCCTTGGCCAAAAGTGTGACGTTTGAGGAAAGGGTGGCGATTGCACAGGCTTGGATCACAGGCTGGCTTGAGCAGTCCCGGCCCTATGACGAGATTGACCACATTGCCCGCCTGCTTGCCAAAACAGGTGGGAAAGTCAGCATTGGCCGTTTGGCTGATCGGGCGGGCATAAGCGCGCGCCAGCTGCAGCGGCGGTTCCTGCGCGATGTTGGCGTGACGCCAAAGTTTTACTGTCGCCTGACCCGCTTTGAAGCAGCCCTTGCGGCCCAAAGTAGGCAGCCAGATCAGACCTGGGCGCACATCGCGGCAGAGGCCGGCTATGCCGATGAAGCCCATCTCTCGCGCGAGGCCCGTGCGCTGTGCGGCATGACGCCCCAAACTTTTGCCGCAAGGATGGAAGCGATTTCAACCCTTGCTGTTGTTAGTCCTGAAATGTCCGATTTGTTCAAGTGCGCCATCTAGCCGGCGTTTAAACAGGTGCCACAGCTTGGAGGCACATCATGCTTAGACGACATCTTTTGGCACTCATGGGCGCAGTTGGAGGAATGGCGATGACACAAACAGCACAGGCGGCATCTCAGACTTTAGCTGCCAGCGATGAAGCGGCGATCCGCGCCGCAATCTCAGACTATGAGCATCTATGGAATATCAGTGATCTCGGTGGCATGGGCAGGCTCTATGCCCCCAATGTGCATTGGGTGAATGTGAAGGCGATGCATTGGCAGGGCTTTGAAGAAGTTGACCGCGCCCACCGCATCTATTTCGACCTCATGTTCAACGGTGTTCAACAAAAACTGCTGGCCGTGGAATCGCTGACCCAAATTGCGCCGACGGTCGTTGTCGCTGTGGTGCACTGGCATATGGACGCCTTTAAGACCCCCAGCGGAGATATGGCACCACCGCATGAAAGCCGCATGACCTTAGTCTATGTGAAACTGGCAGAGGGCTGGAAGATCGCCCACGGGGCCAATATCGATGTGGATGCAGGGGCGGCGCGCTTTGATCCGATCCGCGGTGCGGCCATGCAAGGGCGTAAGCCCTAAACACTGTTGGCATACGGCGTGGGGGTCTTTCCCCTGCGCCCGCATCCCGCTAAACCGCAGCGATGACGCAAGCGACCCACGAACACATCCTCATCATCGATTTCGGCTCTCAAGTGACACAACTGATCGCACGGCGTGTGCGAGAGGCGGGCGTCTATTGCGAGGTCCATCCCTATAATCGCGCCCAAGCGGTCTTGGATGCAGGCTTTGATCCCAAAGCGATTATCCTTTCAGGTGGGCCGGCCAGCGTGGGCGACGCAGGCTCACCGCGCGCCCCGCAACGTGTGTTTGAGTTGGGTATTCCCATTCTCGCCATTTGCTATGGCCAACAAACCTTGGCGACCCAATTGGGCGGGGTTGTTGAAAGCGGTCATGCGGCTGAATTTGGTCGCGCCGATGTTGAGATTTTGGCCCCAAGCGCTTTGTTTGAAGGCGTCTGGGAGTTGGGTAGCCGTTATCCGGTTTGGATGAGCCATGGCGACCGCGTGACGCAATTGCCCGAAGGCTTTAGCGTAAAGGCTACCAGCGAGAATGCGCCCTTTGCGGTCGCCACCGATGAGGCGCGGCGCTTCTACACCGTAATGTTCCACCCAGAAGTAGTTCACACGCCAGACGGCTCCAAACTGATCCACAATTTTGTGCGCAAGATAGCAGGCCTGCGCGGCGATTGGACCATGGCGGCTTTCCGCGAGGAGGCCGTTGAACGCATCCGCGCACAAGTCGGCTCGGCAAAAGTCATTTGCGGTCTCTCCGGTGGGGTCGATAGTTCGGTTGCAGCGGTTCTGATCCATGAAGCGATTGGCGATCAATTGACGTGCGTCTATGTCGATCACGGCCTGATGCGGGCAGGGGAAAGCGACCAAGTCGTCTCGCTGTTCCGCGATCATTACAATATCCCGCTCATCCATGCCGACGAAAGTGCGCGCTTCTTGGGTGCTTTGGCAGGGGTCAGCGATCCTGAAACCAAGCGCAAGACCATCGGCAAGCTCTTCATCGACGTGTTTGAAGAAAAAGCGCGCATGGTTGGGGGCGCAGGCTTCTTGGCTCAAGGCACACTTTATCCAGATGTGATCGAAAGCGTTTCTTTTGATGGCGGCCCTTCGGTCACGATCAAGAGCCACCACAATGTTGGTGGGCTGCCAGAGCGGATGAATTTGAAGCTGGTGGAGCCCTTGCGCGAATTGTTCAAGGATGAAGTGCGCGCTTTGGGTCGCGAACTTGGGCTGAATGAAGCCTTTGTTGGCCGCCACCCATTTCCCGGCCCTGGCCTTGCCATTCGTATCCCTGGCGAGATCACGCAGGAAAAGGCCGATATCTTGCGCAAAGCCGACGCCATCTATCTGGAAGAATTACGCAATAACGGCCTTTATGACACAATCTGGCAGGCCTTTGCTGTGCTCTTGCCGGTCAAAACCGTTGGCGTCATGGGCGACCACCGGACCTATGACCATGTCTGCGCGCTGCGCGCCGTCACCTCTACAGACGGCATGACAGCCGACTTCTTCCCATTTGACATGGCGTTTCTAGGCCGGGTCGCGACCCGCATCGTCAATGAAGTCAAAGGTATCAACCGCGTGGTCTATGACGTGACGTCTAAGCCACCCGGCACGATTGAGTGGGAATAGGGGCGGACGGCGCTAAGCCTCTGCCCTCAGTCCGCGACAATCTGACAGCTACCGCCGCGTCCTGAGACGATCCGGCAGGCCTCGCGGGCGACGCTGGCACCAAGGCCGGAGAAGCGGGCGCGATACCATACCCCGTCTGAGCGCTTTACGCTGCTGACTTCACGGCTCGCAAAGGAAGGGAAGTGGCGGGAGAATTGGGCTAAGGCCGCTTTCGCATCGCGTTGGCTTCGGAACGCCCCGACCTGCACGATTGCATCGCCCCGGGCGCGCCCTGCGATCAATTGCCGGTCGCTTTCCTTTTTCGCCGCTAAGGCACGTGCGGCCTGCTGACGTGTCCTTTCATCGCGCTCTGCAGTGGCTTTTGCACGAGCATCTGCTGCGGCACGTTCCGTAGCGCGCCGCTCATTGGCTTGCCGGACCACTTGGGCGCGTGCTTCTTGAAGACGGATTTGTTCTTCGGCTACCGCAGCAACTTCAACCGTCTTGGCATCATGGCTCGTCGGTTCTGATGCTGAACCAGTTGTCGCTGGGAAGTCCATAACCGGGCGCAAGTTCGGTGTCTGGACAACCGATGATGCGATATAATGGGTAGTCGCGCGCGGCAGAGTTGGCGCTTTGACTGATGCGACTGCTTGTGTGCTCACGGCTTCGGCTTGATCCTCATCATCGTCATTAGATTGGTCAAGCGAGGCGGTTTGCGCGCCACCGGTGGCCAGACGAGCCGATTGATTGAGTTGGGCGGTTGTGCTTGCCATCAAAACCGAAGGCCTGCCTTGGTCAAAACCACGGGTCCGTTCGGTCCTTACCAATGCCAGATTGGTTGCCCCTGTGGGCTGCAAGGCTTTCCCAGCGATTGACATCACAAGCGCTTCCGCATCGGCCCCATCGCGCGGGTCTTGAAAGGTGAACTGGTAGGGTGTGGCTTGGTCTGCCACGAAATTTGTGCCGGTGCCAAGTTCCTTAAAGGCCGACTCAGTAAGCAATTCGACAAAATCATCGCGTGAAAAGCGTGTGCGCCCCCCAAGAACAACGGTCACGATCCGCCGTCCATTGCGTTCTGTGGTGGCCGCGAGATTGAAACCAGAGCTACGCGTGAACCCCGTCTTCAAACCATCCATGCCTTCCATACGGGCCATGAGATGATTGTGGTTTTTGGTGACTTGCCCGTTATAGACCATCTGCGGGGTCGAAAACCAGTGATATTGGTCTGGGAAGTCGCGGCGAATGGCGATTGCCAAACGGGCGAGATCTTCCGCCGTGGTAAACTGACGATCACTCGGTAGGCCAGACGCGTTGGCAAAGGTTGTGTTGACCATGCCGAGGTCGCGCGCTTTTGTGGTCATCATCAACGCGAAATTGGCTTCGGTCCCACCCAGACGTTCTGCGACTGCAGCGGCAACATCGTTTGCCGAGCGAACAACAAGCGCTTCAACAGCGGTTTGAACAGAGATCGAATTGCCGGGCGCAATGCCTAACTTTGTTGGAGCTTGGCCGCTGGCAAAGCGAGAGAAAGTAATCTGATCGTTCCAAGAAATTTTGCCGGTTTGCAGCGCGTCAAACAAAAGATAGAGGGTCATTACCTTGGTAATGGAGGCAGGACGACGCAGGGCTTGTGCGTTCTCTTCATAGATCACTTCAAGCGTATCGGCATCGACAACGATCTGAGCAAATCGTTGGTTCGCTTGGGCGGCTGCCGGCGTGTAAGCCATCGACACCGCAGCCATCAAAGTCGAGGCAGCGATGAACCTGAGCGAAAAATTGCGACTTGCCATGTTGGTCTCCGAGCACATGATGCTAGCCTATGAACCTTATGGTTTACTTAGGCTTAACGCAGCAGACCAGCGGTTGACTGGACTACGTTTTGGGGCGGGCACATTGAAAGCCGCCGCTTTTTTGAGCATTCTTTTGACCCCTGTCAATTAAACTCCTCCGCACGAACCTGTCATCGCAGCCATTCATGCCGCAGGCTCGACCCCGTCTATAGCTAAGTTCGCATGTTACCCGCCGACAATAGGGAAGGGGGCGCTGGCTTGTCTAGGCCCGTTAAAGGCCAAAAAATTGCGCAAAATCGAGGCAATCTGCTCAAGAAACGCTTGACGCTGCAAGTGCGAAGGTGCATGCTGCAAATGCGAGATAGGGCAGTGAGGGGCCGAGAAACCGGCTTTGTCCGCACTGACATTCTTTTTCGCGGAGAGACACGATGGCTACCACTAAAAAACGCGCTGCGACCTCAAACGTGTCGAAACAGGCCGTGGCAAAGACCTCCCCAACTGAAATTTCAGAACCCGTACGTACCCCCGAGCCAATCCAAGAGGAGAGACTGACCATGTCAGAGAAGATCGAATCCGTGATCACCCCAACCGCTGAAGCCTTTCAAGCCGGCTATGAAAAGCTGCAGGCCAGCTTTGGCGATGCCTTCGTGCACAGCAAGGCCAATATGGAAGCCATGACCGCTTCGGCGAAAATTGCCGCGGACGGCATGAAGCAAGCTTCGGAAATCTCCATGGCTTATCTTCAGTCCTCAGCAGCGCTTGCGACCGAAACCGCCAAGAGCTTGGGCGGCGTGAAGTCGTTGCAAGAAGCCGTCGAAATTCAAGCTGACTATGCCAAGTCGGCAATGAGCACCTATTTCGCAGAATTCACCAAAGTGTCTGACGTGATGCTCGGTGCCATGAAGGAATCGGTCAAGCCAATCAGCGAGCGCACCAGCGCTGTATGGTCCTCGATTCAATCTGCCCGCTAAGCGGATAGCCTCCAGAATTAAAGGGGTCCGGGCATGTCTCGGACCCTTTTTTGTGCCTTAATGCTCGGGAGTTTAGGGCTGCTGCGAACTTATCCAGCCCTTGCACATGTTTTAGGCTTCCAGAACGTCGCGAAGCACTTATCTATAAAGAATGATTGTGCTTCCTCAAGAAGCCCAAACATAGTGTCTGCAAGTGCAGACGTCATGAAGTGGTTGATCAGATGAGCGACGAACGCGGTGACGACATGGACGATGATGGTTTTGGCACAGATGGGAATGTCCCTGGTGGCGGCCGCAGTACGGCCGTTGTTGCGCGTGCAAAACCAAAGACAAAGAAGCCTTCACTTTATCGGGTGTTGGTTTTGAATGATGACTACACGCCAATGGAGTTTGTCGTTTATGTATTAGAACGCTTCTTCAACAAAACCCGTGAGAGTGCGACACGTATTATGTTGCATGTGCATCAATCGGGGGTCGGTGTGTGCGGCATTTATTCCTACGAAGTTGCTGAGACTAAAGTTGCCCAAGTCCTAGATTTGGCGCGACGCAATCAACATCCCCTGCAATGTACCATGGAAAAGGAGTAGAACGTGCCATCATTCTCCCGCGGCCTAGAACAATCGCTCCACCGTGCTATCGCTTTCGCTAATGAGCATAAGCATGAATATGCAACTCTCGAACATTTGCTGATCGCCCTGATTGAGGATGAAGATGCAGCCCATGTTCTAAAGGCCTGCAATGTCGACTTGGATCGCCTCAAGTCGGACTTGATCGGTTACATTGAAGGTGAACTGAAAAATCTGATCGTCTCCGGTGAGAGCGAAGCGCGCCCGACGGCAGGCTTTCAGCGCGTCATCCAGCGCGCCGTCATCCATGTCGAAAGCTCGGGTCGTACCGAAGTGACCGGGGCAAACGTTTTGGTAGCCTTGTTCTCGGAACGCGAAAGCCACGCAGCTTACTTCCTGCAAGAACAAGACATGACCCGCTATGACGCGGTCAATTTCATCTCTCATGGTGTGGCCAAGCGCCCCGGCATGACTGAGCAAAAGCGCGTCAAAGGTGCTTCGGAAGAGCGGCAAGAAGAAAGCGCGACCACAAAGGAAAAGCCCAGCACGGGTGAAGCCTTGGCGACTTACTGCGTCGATTTGAATGAAAAGTCGCGCAAAGGTCGGGTCGATCCTCTGATTGGTCGCGTCGATGAAGTCGAGCGCGCGATCCAGATCCTGTGCCGCCGCCAGAAGAACAATCCTTTGCTGGTGGGTGACCCGGGCGTTGGCAAAACGGCCATCGCGGAAGGCTTGGCGCGCCGCATTGTTGAAGGCGATGTGCCAGATATTCTCTCTGAATCGACCATCTTCTCGCTCGACATGGGCGCGCTTTTGGCCGGCACGCGCTATCGCGGTGACTTTGAAGAGCGGCTGAAGCAAGTGGTGAAGGAACTCGAAGCCCATCCCAATGCCATCCTCTTTATCGACGAAATCCACACCGTTATCGGGGCAGGTGCCACCAGCGGTGGGGCGATGGATGCATCCAACCTTCTAAAGCCCGCGCTTCAGTCTGGCACCATGCGCTGCATGGGCTCGACGACGTATAAGGAATATCGCCAGCATTTTGAGAAGGACCGTGCTTTGGTGCGGCGCTTCCAAAAGATTGACGTAGTTGAACCTTCGATCCCCGACACGGTGAAAATCCTTCTGGGCTTGAAGTCGGCCTATGAAGAGCATCACAAAGTTCGCTTTACGGCCGAAGCCATCAAGGCAGCCGTTGAATTGTCGGCGAAATATATTGGCGACCGCAAATTGCCCGATAAAGCCATCGACGTGATCGATGAAACCGGGGCTAGCCAAATGCTCTTGCCGGAGAGCAAGCGGAAAAAGACAATTGGCGTCAAGGAGATCGAGGCAGTAGTTGCCAAGATCGCCCGAATTCCATCTAAGTCTGTCACCAAGTCTGATACCGAAGCGCTTCGGACCTTGGAAACCGATCTGCGTCGGGTGGTGTTTGGTCAAGATGCGGCTTTGACTGCCTTGGCAGCTTCCATCAAGCTAGCCCGTGCGGGCTTGCGCGATCCCAACAAGCCCATCGGCTCTTACCTGTTCTCGGGACCTACGGGCGTCGGCAAGACCGAAGCGGCCAAGCAATTGGCCAATACGATGGGCGTGGAAATGCTGCGGTTTGACATGTCCGAATATATGGAACGTCACTCTGTCAGCCGTTTGATCGGCGCACCTCCGGGCTATGTCGGTTTTGACCAAGGCGGTCTGTTGACCGACGGCATCGACCAGCATCCCCATTGCGTCTTGCTCTTGGACGAGATCGAAAAAGCCCACCCAGACCTCTACAACATCTTGTTGCAAGTCATGGATCATGGGTCTCTGACCGATGCCAATGGCAAGAAGGTCGACTTCCGCAATGTCGTGCTGATTATGACAACCAATGCCGGTGCCTCGGACGCAGCGAAGGACGGCATCGGCTTTGGTCGCGGTAAGAAGGATGATGAAGAGAGCGAAGCCATCAAGCGCTTGTTCACGCCTGAATTCCGCAACCGCCTCGATGCGGTCATTCACTTCAAAGCGCTGACGCCTGAGATTGTTGCCAATGTGGTCGATAAGTTCGTCCTGCAATTGGAAGCGCAATTGG
>NZ_JBMLTR010000035.1:0-1449 GCF_049239865.1 Aquidulcibacter sp. | reverse complement strand
TTGTGCATAATTGTAGCAAGTTTCATGCGCTTAACATCCTCAGGGTTCGGTGAAGCGCCAAGTTGTGACGATTTGGCAACAGCACGCAATTGTGACTTAGGATTGCAGTATTTCACCCTCGACCCTTACGTCAACCGTGCGTATAGGCGACGTAAGGCTTGCCTGGTTTGCGTTGCGAAAGCGCTGCGTGGGTTTAGCGGATCAACAGCCCTGAAACATCAGGCTGAAAACAACCATTCTCTGGGAGAGAAAAATGAATTTTGAACGATTGGGCCGTCGTGGCCTTTTATTGGCTGCCTGCGCGACCTCTGTTTTTGCTGCACCTGCTTTTGCGCAACAGCAAGCAACGACTGCGCAAGACGACCAGCCAGTTGAAGAAATTATCGTTACCGCGACTCGCCGTGAAACTGCGCTGCAAAACGTTGCGGTCGCCGTGACCGCGATCGGTGCCCAAGCCATTGAGTCGGCCGGCGTGAAAGACATTCGCGACCTGACCCAATTGGCCCCATCGCTGCAAGTGCCGGTTTCTGAAAACTCGGGCGCCGTAACGGCGCGCATCCGTGGTATCGGTACGCAGGGCTCGAACCCCGGCCTTGAATCCTCGGTTGGTGTCGTTGTCGACGGCGTATTCCGCGCACGCAACGGCGTTGCATTTGGCGATCTGGGTGAAATTCGCGCCATCGAAGTCTTGCGCGGCCCACAAGGTACGCTGTTTGGTCGCAACACTTCGGCTGGTTTGATCAATGTCACCACCAAGAAGCCAAGCTTTGAGTTCGGCACTTCCGGCGACGCAACCTTCGGCAATTATGGCTTGGGCGGTCTTGGCCTCGGCATCACAGGTCCGCTGATCGAAGATAAGTTGGCTGGTCGTTTGTATGTGACCGCACGTGCTCGTGACGGCTACATGAACGTCAATAACGGCACCGCTCGCACGGATTCAAACGACACCAATTATTATGCGATCCGCGGCCAATTGCTCTATACCCCAAGCGAAACTTTCGATGCACGCCTGATCGTGGATCAAGCTTCGCGTGCAGAAGCTTGCTGTGCGGCGGCTGTTTGGACCAAGGACGTTCGCGTTCCTTCGACCACCGACATCTTGAACAAGATCTCGCCGAACGCGTTGCAAACCAGCCGCAATCTCGACAGCTATCTGGCGAGCGCCAACCGCACTTACGACCAAGACATTGAAGACGCTGGCGTCAGCCTTGAGATGAATTGGGATGTTGGCTTTGGTAAGCTGACCTCGCTGACTGCAAAGCGCAATTGGAAGCGTACGGCAGGGGCTGACTCGGACTATAGCGGCGCTGACGTCGTTTACAGCCTGAAGTCTGAAGGTGCTGGCTCGGAGTTTGATAACTTCACCCAAGAATTCCGCTATGCAGGTTCGTTGGGCAAGTTGGATTGGTTGGTTGGTACCATCTATTCCAAAGAAACCATCAACTCGAC
>NZ_JBMLTR010000034.1:0-1814 GCF_049239865.1 Aquidulcibacter sp. | reverse complement strand
CCTCGCATTGCGTTTACTTGACCTTTTGGCTGTCCGCTCATACCTAAGCGACATGACCGCACGCCCCATTCTCACTGTTCCGAACCCTATTCTGAAACAAATCTCCACGCCGGTTACCGTTGTGGATGATGCGATCCGCGCTTTGATGGATGACATGCTCGACAGCATGTATGAGGCCAAAGGTATTGGTTTGGCCGCTGTTCAAATTGGTGAGCCTGTGCGCGTGATTGTGATGGACCTTGAATGGGGCGGGGCCGAAGCGCCAGACCATCGGGCACCGCGCTTTTTCGTCAATCCTGAGATTATTTGGCACAGTGACGAGACGGCCCCTTATGAAGAAGGCTGCTTGTCGGTCCCTGAATATTATGACGATGTGGAGCGGCCAGCCAAAGTGCGCTTGCGCTACCTCAACCGCGACAATGAGCTGGTGGAAGAAGATGCAGAGGGCATGTTTGCGACCTGTATCCAGCATGAGATGGACCATTTGGAAGGCATTTTGTTCATCGACCATCTCTCGCGCCTGCGCCGCGATCGCGCTTTGGCTAAAGTGAAGAAGATCAAGCGGGCTGCGTAGGCCCAACGTGAACTCCCCTTCCTCCCTTCGCCTGATCTTTATGGGCTCACCCGATTTTGCGGTGCCGACCTTGGCTGCCTTGGTTGAGGCTGGCCATGACGTCGTCTGCGTCTATTCCCAACCGCCCAAGCCAGCCGGACGCGGGAAAGCGCTGCGCCCAACGGCCGTGCATGCGTGGGCAGAGGCGCAGGGGATTGAGGTGCGCACGCCTGCGAGCCTGAAGGGTGCCGAGGCGCAAGCCGAGTTTGCCGCGCTTCAAGCAGATGCGGCGATCGTTGTCGCTTATGGTCTGATCCTGCCGAAAGCGGTTTTAGACGCAACCCGTCTGGGCTGCTTCAATCTGCATGGCTCGCTTCTGCCGCGCTGGCGGGGGGCCGCCCCGATGCAACGCGCCATTGAAGCCGGTGACATTGAGACTGGCGTCCAAGTCATGGCGATGGAGGTCGGTCTGGATACGGGCGGCATCTATGCCACCGCCCGCACGCCGATTTCATCGGGGGACACCACAGGCACCCTGCACGACCGCCTGGCCAGCCTCGGCGCAGCCCTGATGGTGGAGGCTTTACCGCAGCTTGCGGCTGGCACTTTGCCATGTGTCCCGCAAGCCGAGGACGGCATCACCTATGCCGCCAAGATCGATCGGGCAGAGACCAAGATTGATTGGACAAAGCCTGCCGAAATCCTCGACCGCGCCATTCGTGCTTTCGCGCCCTTTCCAGGCGCTTGGTGCCAGTTGCCCGATGGTGCCCGCGCCAAGATCCTTTTGTGCCAAGCTGAAATAGGTGAGGGGGCACCTGGAACCGCGCTGGATGATCGCCTGTTAATCGCCTGCGGACACGGGGCCTTGCGCCTTTTGAAAGTCCAGCGTGAAGGCAAAGGGGCGTTGGATGCGCCTGATTTCTTGCGCGGAAACCCCATTTCCACCGGTCATGTCTTCTCCTAAGGCAACGACACAAAAACAGGTTGCAGGGCCAAAAAATCGCACTTAAGCTGCAAGGGATTTTAGCCGGCTGCGGCGGATTTGAGTCAGTTTTTGGAGTGTTGCCATGGTTTCGCGATTTCGGACATTCGCTGTCAGTCTCACCTGTTTGGCTTTAAGTGTCGGGCCTGCTTTTTCGGATTCAACACCTGCCGCAGCAAATGATCCCATGGTGGCCTACCGCGCCTATGATCAGGCCGTGGCGGAGGGTAAGCTTCCCGATGCCGCTGTTCACGCAAAAGAAGCGTGGAAGCGCGCTGA
>NZ_JBMLTR010000033.1:0-27647 GCF_049239865.1 Aquidulcibacter sp. | reverse complement strand
CAATACCCACGGTGGTTGCTGAAATGTTGCTGTTCATGAACTGAGAAACGTTGATGGCTTGTTGGGCAAATGCTTGACCGCCGATCGAGGTGACCAGTGCGATTGCCGAGATGATTGCTGCCTTCTTCATAATGTACTCCCACTGAATTGAAGCTCAAACCCTGTGTGGCTTCTGAAGATAGGGGAGCAATCTAGGGGCCAATTCATGCTTTGGTCGAAATAAGGCAAAATAAGGCACAAGTAACTGATCGGAAATCCGTGAATTTTCAGATCAGTTCAAGAATGTTTATTTAATATTATATTCATCAAAACTATTATTGCCCTGTTATCGACAAATTAGTTAATGAAGAATTTTGCAATTATTTCGCTTTTCGTCTCAATTCAAGACAAGTTGTCGGTGTTTTCGGGGAGGTGGTTTGTTTGTGCTGTTCGAGCGGCGCGGCACGGCAACTGCGGCCCTCGTCAAGCTTAGCCGTTCGAGGGCCGAGGCTTTCGGGGGCTTAATTGTTGCGTTCTTTGCCTCTATTCAAATGTTTCTCATGGCGAGGGAAAACTGATAAGTAGCATTGGACTTGCACCATCAAGTTTTGAGAAAAAAGGTAAACACGAAATCATTTTCAGGTAGCGTATAAAAACTCAGAGAATTTTCAAAATATCTTGTAAGAACAGTATTTCATCACTCTGGTTATTGCTTGATGCCTTTTTACTGACAAATACCACAGATAATCATATTTTTGTGTGACTCTCAGGTAATATTAACCATGTTTTTCAATGAACCATTCAGAACTCAACGGTAATGTTACTGGGCGTTCACAGCGAGCGCGCCCCGCTCGTAGTGGGGGAGTACCTAGTAGGAAGAGGGCTAGAAATGCTCAGCGTAAACACCAATCAAGGTGCCATGGTGGCACTGCAAACATTGAATAAAACCAATTCAGACCTAGCGAAAACTCAGAATGCGATTTCGACAGGTTTAAAAGTCGCCTCTGCCAAAGACAACGGAGCGATTTATGCGATTGCCAGCAAAATGACTTCCGATGTTGGCGCTTATGATCGGGTGCGTGAATCGACCGACCGGGCAGCTTCCATTCTTGATACCGGCATAGCAGCCGGCGAAAGCATCATGGAGTTGCTCAATGAAATGAAGGGTAAGGCGCTCGCCGCGTCACAAGCAGGCCTTTCGGCCTCTGCTCAATCCGCTTTAGCAGCTGACTATGCGCAATTGCGAGACCAAATCACCAGCATTGGAGCCAATGCATCGTTTGATGGGGCCAATATGATCGGGGCCACGCCAAACAATGCCGTTGCCTTGGGCGACTCTGCCGGTGGCAATGCGATCACGGTCAACGGCGTCAGCTTGGCGCTGGGCAGTGCCACTATAACGGTCACGGCAGCCTCTGCACTAGACACGGCTGGTAACGCCACCACTGCTCTCGGTCTGGTCAATGCTTCAATCACCAATTTGGGTACCCAATTGGCGACTTGGGGTGCCGGTGCGAAGCGCTTCGAAGTGCACCGCACCTTCATTGGAAAGCTCCAAGATGCTCTGACCAACGGCATCGGTTCCATTGCGGACGCCGACCTCTCAAAGGAAAGCGCAAAGCTGCAAGCCTTGCAAACCAAGCAACAATTGGGCGTGCAGGCTTTGTCGATTGCCAATACTTCTTCGCAATCGGCGTTGTCGCTGTTCCGCTAAAACAAACTAAGAAGTCAACGTGCGTACCAACTTGGCCCAGGCAAAGATGCTTGGGCCATTTTCATTATGAAGTGGGGCACCAGATGGTCGGCCCCCCAAAGCGCTCGTAATGCCTCTGGTCTCGTTAGTCTGGAGGGGCTAAGGTTAGGCCATGATTACGCGACGCAAAACCATCTTGGTTCCCGTATTGGCTTTACCCGCCTTGGCAGCTGCCTGCAGCGATCAGCGCTTGGAATTACCCGGGCCGCAACGGGCGGCTGTGGCCGTTGAGCGGGCCACCCCAATGGTTACCGCACGCCTTAGGGCCCTAGGTGCCAGCCTAGGCGACCCCGTTTTCATCCGGGCGTTTAAGCAAGAAAAGCGATTGCACCTTTATGTGCAGCCGGGCGGCGCGGGCAGGTTTGTCGAATTCGCCAATTGGCCAATTTGTGCCGCCTCAGGTGTATTGGGCCCCAAAAAGGCCGAAGGCGACAAACAAGTCCCTGAGGGCGTCTATGGTGTGACCCCTGAGGCGATGAATAATGCCTCCTCCTATCATCTCTCCATGAATGTGGGTTATCCTAACGCGTTCGATCAGGCCCTTGGTCGGACCGGTAGCTTTATTATGATCCATGGACGCTGCGAGAGTGTTGGCTGTTTGGCGATGACCGACCCTGTTATCGAGGACATTTGGACACTGGTAAGTGCCGCCCATCGGGCCGGACAAACAAAGGTAGACGTGCATATCTTCCCATTTGTGTTGAGCGCCAAGGCCCTCGAAAGCCACACACAGAGTGAACATCTGGCGTTCTGGACCGACCTTATGGCGATCCAAAACGCGTTTGATACAATTGGGCTGCCCCCCACAATTGCGATCCATGCGGGCCGCTATGGCGTCGCTGGTTGATACACGAGGCAATTGCTTCACCGCAATTGTAACTCACCAATGTCTTTGATTTAATGGTGGGCGCGACAGGGATTGAACCTGTGACCCCTACGATGTCAACGTATCTAGACGGTTTTTCAGGGCTTTTCAGAGCTTGTCATAGTTAGTATTTTTCAAATAAATACAGATAGTTGATCAAATTTTAGCTTGCAATGGTTCGCAAGATTATGCCATGATTTTCTCCCTGCCACGGACCATACACGGACCCAAAATGGCCTCTAAAGGTATGAAGATATGACGGAACTTTCCGAAACTCGTCTCACAAAACGTGTCATTGATGCCATTTTGCCCGTTTCAAGTCGAGCATTTGTTGTTCGAGACGGTCGATTGGAAGGTCTCCGCCTGCGCGTCCGCTCAACAGGTCGCAAGACATTTGAGTATCGCTATCGTTTCGAAGGAAGGGACAAACTTTATGTCATTGGTGATTATGGCACCCTTACAACCGATGAAGCTTTAGAGTTCGCTACCATTTTGGCTGGAGACGTGGCGCGGGGACTCGATCCCCAAACACGAAAATCAGGGCAACGGGAAGAGGACAAAGCGGCGCTTACATTTAAGGAGGCAGTCGCGCTTTATCTGGCTGAGGGCCCGAGAGAAAAGCCAGACAAGCGCGAATCTTCATGGAAGTTGGACAGAGGGAACTTGGAGCGTCACGCAATCCCGCTCCTGGGGAGCAAATTGCTGAGGGCTATAACCGCCGATGACATATCAGAGTGGCAACAAGCCGTGATGGCCGGGAGAACAGCTACAACCGAGAAAACGCGTATACGGGGCTTGGCGAGGGTTCGTGGTGGACGAGGGGCGGCTGCCCGCTCAACCGAGACACTTGCCGCTATGCTTGCTTGGAGTGTTCGCCGCGGATTGCGGGCAGATAACCCTGCAACGCGCGTACGCCGTCTCCAGTTGGCTGGAAAAGAGAGATATTTGGACGAACGTGAGGCTGGGGCGATCTGGAATGCAATCACTGCCCTTGAAGAGACCGGTGGCATAAGTAGCCAAGCAGCAAATTGCTTTCGGTTGCTTGCCTTAACTGGTGCACGTCGTAGCGAAATCGTCGAGTTAAAGTGGCGCGAAGTAGACCTATCTCGAGGGATCTTATTGCTTCCGCCATTGAGGCACAAAAGCGGTGGCGGATCCCGCTCTAAGGCCATTCCATTACCTGGAGCTGGCGCTGAGATTTTGCGTCACATTGAGAAGCGTTGTGCTTGGGTTTTCCCAAAGGCAGACCTGTCCGGTCCTATGGAGCCGCCCAAACGTGCTTGGAATAGGGTGGTCGCCCATGCCGGGGTCCGCGACGCATCCTTACACACATTGCGGCACACACTCGCCTCTTGGGCCGTGGCAGATGGTGCAAGCCTCGCGATAATCGGTAAGCTCCTCGGTCACACAAAACCTCAAACAACCGAGCGCTATGCACACTTACGGCTTGATGCGGGCGCAGACGTCGTCGAGGCGGTAGCCAAGCGCTATCTGTTATCCCGCGAGGCAAGCCTGTCCTGAACTGCGCTAGTGGTGCTAGAATTTGAGCGCCGAGGGCGGGGTGCCTCTCGTGCTAGGTCTGCTTTGCGCCAAACTAGGTCAATAAAGTGCAATTCACCCAAGCCCGAAAGCGGACATTCTAACAGCCCCAATCAAAATTACTCCGCCGCCACTTGCACCTGCTCGGTGACCTCCGTGACCGTGCCACCCGCGACCAATAAAGTCCGATCTGCCCCAGCAATCGCGGCTTCCCGGTGAGCAACAAAGATGCGGGTACAAGATAGGCCGCGCAAGGTCTCCGACACCCGTGCTTCAGTCTCCGGGTCGAGGTTGGCGGTGCCCTCGTCTAGGAACAGGATTGTCGGTTCGCGGTAGAGCGCGCGGGCGAGCAATACCCGCTGTTGTTGCCCGCCGGACAGGGTGGAGCCAAGATCACCTACCAAAGTCATCGTCCCCATTGGCATCTTCAGGATATCATCCAGCACACAAGCCTTGGCCAAGCACTCTTCCACCTTGGCCATATCGAGGTCTGCGTCGAAGAAAGAGACATTGTCGGCAATCGTGCCTGCCAGCAGGCGATCATCTTGCAAGACTGCGCCTATGCGATGACGGAACGTACGGACACCAAAGTTCTTGAGGCCAACCCCTTCGACCTTTACTTCGCCCTCAGTTGGATCAAGCAAGCCCAGCAAGACCTTCATCAAGGTCGTTTTGCCGCCGCCGGACGGGCCAATGATGGCGACAAACTGGCCGGGGTCGATGGAGAAGCTGGCGTCCTTGAACACCAAGGGCTCATGGGTTGCATAGCGGAAGGAGAGTTTGTCGGCCCCGATGCGACCTTCAAACAAGCGGCCTTCTTGAATGGGCTCATCCACCCCAACTTCTGGGTCCTCATGCACCACATCGGCGAGGCGTTCGAGATGAAGCTCCAACGTCTTCCATTGGAAGTAAAGGCCAATGAGGCCCGATAGCGCGCCAGAAAACTGGCCCGCATAGGATTGAAAAGCCATCAACATGCCAAGGCTCATGGTGCCATCAATCACTTGCTTGGCCCCCAGCCACCAGACGGCGACCCCTTGCAGGCCCGTGACAATGCCAAGCCCCGCCCCGCCCCACAGGCCAACGCGCTGCATGGTTACGCTGTTATTGACGCTGGCGGCGGTATCATTCTGCCATTGGCTGACGCGCTCGCGCTCTTTGCCAAACAGCTTAAACGTTCGCGCACCGCGCAAAGTCTCCATGAAGGTCGTAGAGGCAACCGCACCAAGACTAATCCCCTCATCGGTCTTGCGCCGCACCCATGGAAAGGTGACTGCTTGCACAATCAGCGGGATCAACATGGTGGCGATCACACAGCCAAACAGCAGTGGCGAATACAGCACCGCCATCGTGCCACCCACCACCAGCATGATGACATTCAAGGTCGCGCCAATGGGCACGCTGGTGAGGAATCCCTGTACCGGCCCAAGCGAGGAAAACCGGCTCATGATATCGCCAATATGGCGCTTCTCAAACCACGCCACGGGCAGGCGCAGGGCATGGCGCAATAGATTGCTCTGCATCTGAAACGAGAGTTGCGTGCCCAGATACATGCCGACAAAGCCTTGCAACAGGCCAATGCCGGTCTGGATCAACAGCAAGATCACCATGCCCATGCCGATGGTGGTCAAAAGGTCCATATCGCCTTTGGAGATGGCATCATCAATGATCAATTGGTTCAGCATCGGGCTGAACACGCCAATCACCTGCACGACTAGGGCGAGCAGGAAGAGCTGGATGACAGGGCCTTTAAGGCCCTTCAGCGTGCTCCACATATCCGTAAGGCGAACCCGTTCAACCTGCTTCTTCTTGGTAAACGCTGGCGTTGGCGTCAGCTCCAGCGCCACACCAGTAAAAGACCGGCCAATCTCTGCCGGGGCCACTTTGCGCACACCGCGCGCTGGGTCATGAATAATCGCCCAAACCCCACCTGGCCCATTCCACGCTTTCTTCAGCACGACATAATGGGCCAAATTCCAATGCAGCACGCAAGGCGGCTTGAGGCTGACCAATTCATCCACTTCCAGCCGCAAGGGCCTGCCAACCATACCCAGCCCATCGGCCATATCCATAACGCTTTTGAGGGTTGTTCCTTTAAGGCTGGCGCTGAATTTGCGGCGCAGATCAGAGAGCGTATGGCGCTGGCCATGGGCGGCGGCTACCATGGCAAGGCAGGCCAAACCACACTCCGCCGCCTCTGCCTGAAGCATCATTGGCAGCTTGTCGGAGTGGAACAGGCGGGTCAGCCACGTACGGCTATCGTCGTGAGGCGGCCGATCCAAATTTTCCGCTTGCCCAACCTCAGGTATCATGCATTACTACCCTAAATATTTATCCACAGATTGATTATAAAACCGCTATTTCGCCACTTGACATACCCCCCCCCGCTAAATCAACTTTGACGGCGTCCGCTAGGGAAGCCAAATGCAGTGAGGTATTTAGGCCCGATTTCAGAATGGACAGGGAGATTGAAATATGCGTGCATTGACGATGGATGAAGTGGGATTTGTGAGTGGTGGCTGGTTGCATCATACACCTGGTGAATCATGGGGTGACCCACCGGGTTGGGGTGGATCAGAAGGATTTGACCAACACGGTGGCGGCGGTGGAAAGAAGAAGAGTATTTGGGATTCACTGGGTGACTTTATCGGAGGTGTTGGTGATTTCCTCAGTGGTGGCGTTTCCTTTTCTTGGACTTCAAGCAAATCAGATGGCACCAAAAATGGTGTTTGCCTTGACAAAAATGGGCAAGTTATCAGGAACAAGGATGGGAACCCACTTCTAGCCTGTGAAAGCGGTACTGGAGAGGTTACTTTTAGTTGGGGTAAATAATTCTGTTTTAGGTGGGATTTTCTGATAAAGATATCCCACCTTTTTTATTCCCGATTGGCGACGATATGAGTAAGCTCGGCCTATTTACCAAGCTCTCTGGCTCTCTGGTTTCTTTGGTAGCCCTACTTGCAGGGCTAACGATCGTTACTGACCACGAGTATAGTAGAATTAGAAATTTACAGGCCACTAGTCTTCTAGAAACTCAAAACCTCCCCGAGTGTTTTTTTGTTACCAAGTTGGGTGTCAAACTCCAGTACTTCGTGACCAATCCTGAAATTGGTTGTGACAATTTAAGTGGCATTTACCTGGCAGGAGGGCCCGGTGCGCCAATAAGCCTTAGAGAGTATCAGTTGCATCGATTTGTCTTTCGAAGTCACAACATCGGTTTCGTGAACGCGCCGGGGACAGGGACCTCAAGTTCGTTAAGCAGAGAAGACTCGACTGTATCTAATATCGTTGATCTTTACAGTGAGCTACTCACTGCGAAAGGACGCGGAAGATCACTTGTTATTGGAGGCAGTTGGGGTGCCATTGTTGCGGCACGGATTGCAGTAAAGCAGCCTGAGAAAGTACTTGGATTGATACTTATTTCCCCGGGGCCTATGCCGCTAGAAGACCGCAGCAGGACTTGCGCACAAACGACCAATGCTTTGATGCACGAGGCCGTCCAAAAGTGCTTTGAGCTCAGAACCAAGTTTCAATATAAAATTATTTCAAAGGCAATAGTGGCAGAAGCAATAATTCGGTATCGACTACTTAGGAGTATCCTTTCATGGCCTAAGCCTAACAATAAGATCGTAGCAGAACTATTGGATTCGAATGGTGTTGATATTGTCTCCAACAAAGATCTGGCGCAATCACATGCGACTACGCCGATCCTCGTTCCTTCGAAAAGTAAAGCCGAGCACTTCCCAGTTCTAATACTCTTTGGAGCCTTGGACCCAATCTCTGATTTTGAGCGAGAGGGTTACCAGAAGCTCTTTCCTCAGGCCTCGATTTTAAAGGTAGCAGGGGCGGGGCACGAACTACCTCCGGACTGCGAAGTACTTCAGCCGATTGCTCAGTTTGCTGTGCGGATTCGGCACCCCGATCACTCCGTAAATTGTCAAGAAACAAAAGCAGAGAGTAACTTAAATCTGGCAACTTCCAGTACAGAGCTGAAATTAGTACAATTGATGTCGAATGGCGATATTTTCACTCCATGACCCTGTTCCGCCTCGCCGTCATTGAAGCGCAGCGTCGCCGTGTTTACGGCAATGTGACGCTGCATCAGCCCGCGCGGTTGGCGGCGTTCACCGCCGTGGCGGTCGTTAGCGTGGCGATTGGTACAGCCTATCTAACCCTAGGCCAGTATGCGCGCAAAGAGACCGTGGCGGGGTGGATTGCGCCAGAGGCGGGCTTGTCGGCCGTTTATGCGCCGCGAGGCGGGGTAGCCGATGCCGTCTTGGTGCGACAAGGCGATATGGTGGCTGAGGGCCAACCCTTGATGCGGCTTGCTTTGGACGTGTCCGGGGCCGATGGCGCGGTGGTGCCGCTGCAGAGGGCGCAGACCCGGGCGCGCCTAACCGAGATTGAGCTGCAAGCCGCCGCCAGCGCTCAGCGCTTTGCCGAAGAAAGCCGCAGGCTAGCCGAACGGGCTAGCGCCACGCTTGATCGTTTTGGGGCAGAAGATGCACGCCTGATGGAGGCTGCACGCGGCAGCGCCAATCGCTTTACCCAGGATGATGCCCGCTTAGCTGACCGCGCGATTGCAGCGCGTGCCGACGCCAGCCGCCTTGAGGCCAGCCGCGACCTCGCCCAAGGCCAATTGGCCATTTCTGAACGCGCCGAAGCCCAAGCCCGCACCTTGGTGGCAAAAGGCTTTATAGCCAGCACCGAAGCAGATCGGCGTGCGCAGAGCACAATTGCTGCCCGCTCCCAAGTGGGTGAGCTTAATCGGCAGATCCAATCCCGCCTTGACGAGGCCAAGGATTATGACCGCCAGCGCCAGTCCCTTCGTGCCAGCCATCAGGCCGAGATGGCCGACATCAGTCGCCAGCGCGCCACCCTGTCGGCCTCACGTTCAGGCGAAACCAAAGACCTGATGCGCCAACGCCAAGCACTAGTTCCTGCTCGCGCCTCAGAAGCCAGCCAATTACGCAGCGCTAAGACGCAATTGGAAACCGGGCTGACCGAGCTTTCGGTGCAGGACGGCTATGTCGTGCGTGCCCCTATTGCTGGCCGGGTCGCCAGCCTCAACATTCGCCCCGGTGAAGCGGCCAACCCCAATGTGCCCCTGATCAATCTCGCCCCCAAAGGCAGCCCGATGGAAGCACAAATCTTGGTGCCGACACGTGCGGCAGGCTTTATCACAGAAGGCCAACGCGTGCGCCTTATGGTCGATGCCTTCCCGTTTCAACAATTCGGGGCCATTCAAGGCGAAGTCCGCGAAATTGCCCGCTCAGCGCTGCGCCCCGGCGAGATCGCGGCCCCGATCGAGTTCAAGGAACCCGTCTACCGCATCCGCGTGGCGCTGACTGGCCCCGGCATCCAAGCATACGGCAAAGACCGCCCCCTGCAACCCGGCATGACGCTGAGGGCTGATGTCATTACCGACAAACGCACCTTCATGAGCTGGCTGCTTGATCCACTCCTTGCGGCTAGGGCGCGGGCGGCGGCGGGGTGAGCAGTCGTTTTTGGCGGCCGGTAGTTTCGTCTGCTTTCTTTAAAATGCGAATCTAAAGCGGACAATCTGCTTTCGGCCAAACCCGGCCGAAAAACAGTGCGTCGGTCCCTGCATGAGCTTTTTTGAGTTTGCGGGCCAACTAAACGCAATCTGGGCCAGCATGCTCCAGTAGCAGCTTGCAAACTCGCCAATTGCGACAAACCTCCATTCTTTGCATAATTGTGGCAACAGAGGCTGGCTTTACGACTAAAGTGGTAGCCGCGCGCCGGCTTGGTCGCTCAATCGCGCGTACCGTTTGATGAACGGTGTTGGCCAACCTTCGCCACGGCCCAAAGGCTCCTCCCACACCTCCAACAATTCGTCTTGTCGGCGGCCTTGGGCGACGGCTTGGTTCAGGATCTCTGATTGGGCTATGTGCTTTACCGCTCTGATTACACCGGGACCTTTCCAGTGTAGAGCGTCTGCAGAGCAATCGGAAATGTAGCTATAGCAGTCATTATCGGCAAATCTCACATTTTGCCGATAATGCCGATAGTTGCAGTAATCCGTCGCCGCGAGCCCCGTGTTCGACCTGCCAGAGGTGAGGTCGAGGGAGTGATGACGGGATGCGCCCCGCGTCCCGACACCTAATGCTGCGCCGGAGCGTGATGGGCGGGTCAAGGTGGGCGAAGCCCCCTTTAAGAAGGTTACCTTGACGCGCCCAAACGCTGTGGCATTTGGCGAAGATCGGCAATGCAAGAGCCTAACGTCCGTATTGGCTGGTGTTGGCAAACATGCGCTCCTGCGCCCACACATCAAGCGCGGTAACGAGATAACGGATCAACCGGGGGCCATATTTGATAAAGGGAGGGCCTTCACCAGTTACGCGCCAGCGGTTCAAAGTGTGCTTGGAAATCTTTAAATGGGCGGCGGCATCTTCGACGGTAAGTAGTGTGTCGGTATTCATGAGTTTCATCCTCTATCAGGCTCGACAAGCATCGCGGAACTGCGATCTCGCAAGACCAAGAGAACTCAGAAAAACCACACTAATCCAGCATGTTCACCAAAATCGGGAAGCCCAAAAAACGGGACTTATCCACCTGATATCCACAGATGGATCGATCTGTTTCGAAGGGTTCCAGCACGCACCGGCGTAGCCAATTGTGACCCTCCATGCCCCATCGCCACAATACGCCTCAGAGGGGAAATTGGGGGTGCAACGGGCTAGATTAGAGGCGTCAGAAGTAAAATTTCGACGGTCTGACTGCAAAAAAGCTTGGCTAGGACCATAAAATGCTGACGGGTGCTGTGAAAATACGTTCGCTTACTTCTTGGACGCAATCACCGTCATGAAGAACAATGCCAAGCTTAAATTGGTTTTGAGCTGTATCGCGTAGTTTTGTCAGACCTCTGATGTCTGCAGGTCTGATTGTTGCGCTCGCTTTGACTTCAATCCCAATCAGATGGCCTGGAGACCGCTCTAGTACAAAGTCCACTTCCACTTGGTCCTTGTCCCGATAATGACTGATAGAGGTGTGGCGGGCAGTTAAGCTCGAAGCTTTGCGCAATTCACCAAAGACGAAGGTCTCCAACAATGGGCCAAAGAGCTGTCTGTCGCGTTCAAGTTTCGCATGATCAATATTTTGCAACGCTGCAACCAAACCAGAATCGAAGAATTGTACCTTGGGCGCGCGCACAAGCCGCTTCAGGGCATTAGAATGCCATGCTGGAACTCGAGTTATCAGGAAAAGGCGCTCCAATAGGCCAAGCCATCTTTCGATAGATTTTGCGTCTACCCCAATAGTACTCCCCAATGCTGAAAGGTTTAGCAATTGGCTTGCTCGCACAGCCAGATTGTTGACCAGTGCCAACATCTGATCGGGCTTCGTGATAAGCGCCAACTCGCCCACATCACGCAAAGCAAGTGATTGAGCATACGACAAGAGCCAGTCTGAACGACGCTTGGCATTGGCGCGAGCAATCGCCTCTGGATAACCTCCGGCAAGGACAATCTCGGCTAGATTGTTAGTGGCAAGCTTTGGAGTTTGACGCGTGATGAGTCCTTCAAAGGCATTATCCAGAAACTGAGATGGTCCTGATTGAGCAAGCTCGCTCTGCGACAACGGCAACAGTTCAATGGTCTCGACTCGGCCAGCCAACGAGTCAGGCGTAACGCTTGAGCCAAATAGATCGGCCGATCCCGTGATCAGAAACCTGCCGAACCGCTGATCTTCATCAACCGTTTGTTTGATTGCCAAAACTAAATCGGGAGCTCGTTGAATTTCGTCGATTACGGCCCGATCTAGCCGACGGATAAAGCCGGTTGGGTCTGAGTTCGCAAATGCGCGGGTTTGGTTATCGTCGAGGGTCAGAAACTCCAGACCTTCGCGTTTGGCTATCGCCTTAGCTAGTGTTGTTTTGCCCGATTGTCGTGGCCCCACGAGTGCGACAACACGTGTATCAGAAAGCGCGAGGTCCACTAGGTTGGCAGCGTGGCGAGAGAGAAGTTGGCTTGTCATGAGCTTGATGTCCAGAGCGGTCGCTAGAGTGCGCTGATTCTTGTAGGGACAAGTCTATACTACCGTCCAATACGGAATGAAAGTGCGTCTAATCCGGAATCGTAACCCGTCTATTCCCGCTTGAAACGGCACTGTCTTAATCAATCGAGCTACCTAACTTATTCTTTCAGCAATCCAGTCAGACAGATCGGTCCTTCTATAGCCAATGGCTCTGCCGCCTAATCGCACAAATCGTGGCCCATCTCCGCGCATACGCCATTTTTTCAAAAGGCTGAGTGAGACCGACAATAGCGACGCGGCTTCGACTGGCCGCACGACTTCAGGGGGAAGGGTCCCGAGGCTCTTGCGCGGCGGCGGTTCTACTTTGACCGGCGCGGGAGGATGCTTCGATGAGTCATCAGATTTGGAAAGATGGGCAGCCGCAACGGGCAACGCTTTCACCGCCTTTGGCTTCTGGCCGAGCGCCAAACTCTCGCCAAACAAACCAAGCTGGCGCTGATCCACATCTGCTCTGAGCCGTCTTCCCATTAGACATCTCCGCGTTCGGATTGGGAACGGAGCAAGTTTTAGGCCAGCTATTGTGAGCGGCGGGCGGCGAGCCAAAGTCGCTCCAAAGAACGCGCTTAAATGACTGATGTTGGCCGAAAGGAGATGGTCTGCTTTGGAGGGCGTGGGGTCGGTAAGCAGACGTTCGGTGGAACAAGTTATCGCACGACGGTTCCTGCAGCATTGGTGGTAAGGATTGGCGCGCCGTGATGGTGGGTGTGTCGCCAGTTGAGCATGCCAGCTTGGCCAACGGCGGTGGCCAGTGGGTCTCCATGGTCATAGGCTTAAAAAGCCGATAGCCCTTGAGTTAGTCGTCATTATCACGACCGTGTTCGAGCCTATCAATTGCTCGCGTGATCGATTGGGAGGTTTTCCCAGGCTTGACGTCGCAAAAAACAATGCTCTTGTCTTTATAAAATTTGAGTGGCTTGGGCAATTCAACGGAAAAAAGTCGACCCTGAAAAAAGGTGACATGCGAGCGCTGCTTTTTACCATCTACCTGCATTTCAACTTGAAAAAGACTATCCCGATATTCCTCGCCTTCAAGCAAACTGTCAGGGTCTAGCATATAATGATAGAGAGGGTTTATGCGTCCTTGATTGTAAGTGCGCTGGAGAAATGGTTGAGCGAGTTGGTCTCGAATCTTTGCTGCGTCCGACGGCCTTCGAGTACCAAGAAAGTATTCAATCACTGCCTCAGTTGGATGACACAAATGCCAAGTGCCTTCGCCTCCAAGTATGCAAAGAAAGTCGTTGGGAAGCGACAAGATGCGCTTAGCTAACAAAATTGATTTATTGACAGCCACAACCGGGGCTCCCACTAAATCGACTACCTGCAAGCCCTGAAGCAGTGGACGCTTTCATCCAATCTGGGATGCGGTCAAGGACTTGAAACGCTTTTGGCAATCGTTCTCCCATAGCTTGCCAACCTATGGGCCAGCGACTTGGATCATGCTTGAAGTGCCGCTCAGGTGTTGCCCAGCTTCCGTTAAAACCGCCCCGCCGATTCATGAACTTACTAAACCCGCCTTTTGTCCATGGGTCGAATATAGCCCCGGCTTTCTTTACAGATGCTTTCGGTATGGCGTGAGACCATTCACGACCAATTTCGCGGGTCAGCGCTCTAGGGCCGTGGCGCAAGAGCGCTAATTTACCAAGGCCGCCCCCAATCCCGCCCCATGCAGCCGCAAGGACAAGGTCTTTGGCTGTGGCACAAGGATTGGTAAAATATTCGGTTGCAAGACCAATGCCTGCACCGATTACGAATTGCGCGTACTCCCCCGTCGGATCCACATACCGCAACGGATTCCCCCCCGCATAAGCATAAGGATTATCATCGCCCGCCAGCCCAATCGGGTCGGCTTGGATGTAGCGCCCGGTGTTGACGTCATAATCGCGGTAGCGGTTGTAGTAATGCTGTGCGCCCGCAAGTTGTTGGGAGTTGGCGAACTGGCCGGGGAACCCGAAGACAGCGTGGGCGGGATAGAGCACCACGGTGCCAGCAGCATTGCAATTGAGGTCTTAAACTAAAGCAAATCCAGTGAGTTTTCGGGCGTCGAAAGAACCAAATTTTTCAACAGAGTTTCGCGGCTTGTCGCATCTCGAATGGATTGAATGAAATTTTGATGCGCGTCTAAACTCTCGAAGTCGAAATTGTCAGCTGACATGGGCGTGTCCATACAATCCAAAAGCAATTGCTTTGATTCATTAAGTGAGAAGTCTAGAGGATTGGATAGCTCTGCGCGAATCCGCCACGAGCCATTAAGATAACTCCACAATCTATGGGCAAAGGAACTGCCAATTGGTGCGAGAATTTGTACTTCCTCGAATCGACGGAACTACCCATTTTTCTCAACGATAAATGCATGCCTGTAGCTGGTTGCAATCTTCTTCTTCGAGCCTTGCGCCTGAGTGAACGCCACTGGGCTCAATGGATAAGCTTGCTTGATTTCGGGAAGCAGCAGGATGACGGTGTGGATCATATTGGCTGAATACCCATTTATTTGGTCCCAATGTCACCCGATTTATGCGCCAACAGATTTAATACCAAACCATTTTCGGATGACTGCCAATTCTTGGACAGAATCCGGTGTCGCGTGACCAATATTTCTGTCTATCTGCCGCATAATATCTGCTACGTCCGCAGCCAAAGACGATTGAGCCAAAGTAGTTTTCAATAGTTCAATGCCGCCTTCGGGATCTCCTGATTGGAGTGCTCTTTCGAACAATGCCTTGGCTGATCCAGTATCGCCAATCGAGCGGTAGGTGATCCCCAAGTTGATCATCCCAACAACGTCGCCCTGATCAATGGCTTTCTTGTCCCAATAGATTGACTTGGCAATGTCTTTTTCAACACCAATACCTTCGCCATACATCAAGGCAAGTCTGGTCATTGACGACACATCACCATTGGCTGCCAAGGTTTCAAATATAGCGAATGCATCTTCGTGGTTTCCCCGATCATCAAGGTCACACGCTTTAGAAAAATCATCGCTCATGACGTAACATCCAAATTCTCATGGAACAGCTAAATTTACCGGGATTGTACCCCAGAGTGGCGGGGCAAGGGAAGGTACCATCCTAACTACACGCCACGTGACATATGCCGCGCCAGTCCCAGCAATCGCAATCGCGATGTTGCGCTTCAAGTCATTCTCCTCGGGACAATTCATCTTACTTTTCTGCCAGTCAGCTGGTTTCGGCTTATCGATCCATTTCCCAGTTTGGTGATGACGACATCTGATTTTTGTTGGATCAGTGGGATGGTCACGGCAATGTTTATATGGGTTGTTAGTATTCTGACCGCTCGCTCCGCCGGAGGCTCCCCGCTCGCCTGCCAAACCCTTTGGATCCATATACCTTAGCGGATTCCCACCCGCATAAGCATAAGGATTATCATCCCCCGCGAGCCCAATCGGGTCGGCTTGGATGTAGCGCCCGGTGTTGACGTCATAATCGCGGTAGCGGTTGTAATAGTGCTGTGCGCCCGCAAGCTGCTGGGAGTTGGCAAATTGGCCGGGGAAGCCCAGCACCGCGTGGGCCGGATATGGGACCACGGTGCCAGTAGCATTGGTGGTGAGGATAGGCGCGCCGTGATGGTGGGTGTGTAGCCAGTTGAGCGTGCCAGTTTGGCCGACGGCCGTGGCCAGCGGCATATAACCACCCAAACCATCATCCCCGCCATTTGGCCCTGTTGCCCCCACTTCCGGCATCAGCCAGATATACTCAGCCTTGATGTCAGCGGTACCCGTTGCCCCATATTCACCCACGATGCGGTGATCGAGGTCATAGAGATAGACGCGGGTATCTGCGGCCCCGATGGCCGGGGTGGTGACCACCTGTATCCGCTCATCCATGCCATTATAGAGCATGGTCTGGCTTGCCCCGCCATTGCGGTAGCGCGTCAGACGGGCATGGCCATCGTAAGCAACGGTGACCGTGACCCCGCCCGGAAACTGCTCGGTGATCTGATTGCCCCGCCCATCATGGCTAAAGAGGCGCGTGCCGCCCGTGTTCGCGATGCTGCGCAGGCGGTTGGTGCCGGTGGCGATGGTGTAGGTGTCAGTCTCAACCGGGGTTAGCGCTGTGGCAGTAGCCCTGCGCTCGACCTTCAGGCGATTGCCATTCTTGTCATAGGTAAAGTCTTCCCGCCCATAAGTGCCAGCAGCCGTGCCCGTCAATGTGCCCGTAGTGCGGGTCAGACGGTCAATCACATCATAGCTATAGGCACGCGTCTTGGTGGCATCGAGTGTATCGGTGATGGCGGTGATATTGTCGTTGGCATCATAGCTATAGGTCAGTGATGATAAGCGGACTGAGTTCACACTCCGCTCTAGCCGGCGATTGGCCAAGCGGCCATCATTGCCCCATGACTGGATCATCCTCAGGCCATTGCCATAATCAGCCCGCGTGATTGACCCGAACGCCTCGTACGTCATGCCGGTGGCAAGATTAGTCCAAGTGGTGGTTGCAGCACTGGCCTTGGTGCGGACCTGCGTCACCCGGCCCAAGGTGTTATAGGTGTAGTCCACAATCCGGCCTGAGGGATAGGTGATGCTCGTGCGCCTGTCTGCCAGATCATAAGTAAAGGACAATTGCATCCACGCGCCCGTGCCAATGCGCTGGCGCTTGGCCGTGACATTGCCGCGATGGTCATAGGCAAATTCAATTGTGGTGGTGCCATTGACGATGCGGGCTAGGCGGCCCTTGGCAAAGCTGCCGGTTAGGGCTGCCACATCCCACTCATAGGTGATGGCCTCTGCCGCTGTTGGTGTGGCGCTCAGAAGACGCCCGGCAAGGTCATAGCTATAGTCAGTTCGCTGGCCGCGCCCATCAATGCCTGCCGTTCTTCTGCCTGCGGTGTCGTAATAATAGGTGCTGGTGCCGCGCTCCGGGCTGACTTCCTGGATGACTTCACCAAAACCGCTGCGAACAAAGGTTGTTTGGACGCCAATCGGATCGCCGTAGCTGGTCACCCCGTCGCGGAGGTCATAGGCAAGGATCGGTGCACCGCCATCGGGGCGGGTGTCGGCAATCAAACGGTCGAGCGCATCAAAGCTCATCGCCGTTGATTGGTTTTTAGGGGTGGTGACCTTCGTTAGGTTGCTCGCCTTGTCATAGGCGTATGCCCATTTGCGGCCCGGCCCCAAGGTTTCGGTCAAAAGCCTGCCCATGGCATCAAAGGTCTGGGTGATGGTGCTCGCCGCTGTGCCATTGGTGCGCTTGACTGTCTGGGATGTAACATTGCCCATGGCATCGTGACCATAATCAATGCGCTCGCCATTACTGGCGACGACAGACTTTAAGAGGCCCGCCAGATCATAATTCATGGTTATGGCAGTGCTGGCCGGGGCGGTAATCGTCTTGACCCGGCCTTCGGCGTCATAGGTAAAGCTTGTCAGCGCATCGAGCGTCGCGGTCGTGGGATGCTTGACCCGCACTGCTGTGGCCCGCCCTAGTGCGTCATAGGTAAATTGGGTGACGACGCCGTTGGGTTCCGTCATGCTGGCCGGACGGCCATTTGCATCATAGCCCGCAAAGGTCGTGATATGGGCCAGCGGATTTG
Source organism: Aquidulcibacter sp. (assembly GCF_049239865.1). Taxonomy (NCBI): domain Bacteria; kingdom Pseudomonadati; phylum Pseudomonadota; class Alphaproteobacteria; order Caulobacterales; family Caulobacteraceae; genus Aquidulcibacter; species Aquidulcibacter sp. The sequence continues at coordinate 9,906 of NZ_JBMLTR010000033.1, read as the reverse complement.
TCATCGAGATCACATTGCCTGCCCCATCATAGGCGAAGCTTGTGATATCGTCCTTGCCTTGCGCATTAACCGGCAAGGGCCCATTGATCGACAAGAGCCGCGCATTGGCACCCCATGTATATGTGGTCGTCCTTGCTTGGCCCGCAGTCGCATAGGGGGCTGTATGGGTGGTAAGGTCGGTGACGGTTTGAGACGCGACCATCGCATCATCTGTATAAGTAATGTCTACCCGCACCCCGTCTCGGGTAATTCGCGTCGGCAAATCCCATTTCGCATGCCACTCGATATTGGATTGGCGCGCAACAGTTGTGCCGGTTGCCTCGGTGACCCCAGTCGGGCGGCCCTGATTATAGTCGAGCTGATAATTGGTCTCACGGCCCAATTCATCGACCGACTTGGTCATGAGATGCTTTTGACCAAAGAGCCAGGTTGTTTGATACTCAAATCGCTGAGTAGAGGCTTCGGTCGTTGCAGTTGACCAGCGCTTGATGTCCGTGATTGACGCCGCCTCAGCTGTTGGTGCCCCCCACTTTTTGATCATCCAGAAGTCTTCCTTCTGGCCCAACGGTCCGATCACGCGGCGAGCCAAGTGATCCGTCAGATTGTTATTGAAAAAGACTTCATAGTGCTCAAAATTATGGGCATTGACGTCGCCCGCGCGCTTGGATGAAGCAAGAAGCTCGCCTGCGACATAGCTATATTCAGAAAGCGTGGCACCACTCTGATCGCGCACACGCGTCAGAGCGCTTGGGTTATAATTATAGTCATAATCATAATTGCGTTGCCACAAAGTGGCTCCGGTTGCGCTGCGTCGTGTAACATTGCGGAGGCGATCCTTCCGTCCTTCAATGATAACTGTGATCGCGCCAACGGAGGGGCCCCGATAAGGCAACCCGGCTACGACCGCCCAACCCGGCAACGGTATGATAAAAGTCGATCGTGTCTCATCATACGTATAATCGAGCTTTGTGCCATCGGGCAGCTGGATCTGGCTGATAACCTTTGTGCCAACATAGCCAGGTCCCGGCATCCTGCTCGGGGCATCGATCCAGGTCAGCAGCAATTCGCGATTAAGGCTGTCGCGGACCCGATACGGATTAAAACCATCATCGTTATAGTCATAGAAAATCTTATAGCCGCCGGGCTTACCATGCTCGACAGGGACTAGCCTGCGTCCACCAGAAAGTGGTTGCGGACTGTTGGCGCGCCTGAACAGAATGTACTCGCCATTGGCCATATCCAGCCGCATTTCGGCAGGACCAGTTGGCGAGACATTGGTTGCGTTCTGAAAATCGCGGCGGGTGACACTCGGTGTGGCAACCATCGACAAGCGGCGTCGCGTTGGCGAATTTATGATGCCAATTTCATTGGGGAGCGTAAAGTTCCACTCATTTTGGTTGCCGTGATTGGTTGTGACAAACTGGTCTATGCCACCACCTTGAGAGTGGAAATTGACCTCTCCATTTGACCAACCAAACATCTCAAGCCAGCCGGGCAACAAAGTTTGCCAACCAACACCTAAACGGCTCGCATATTGGCGGTCGACACTGAGTAGCCCGTCAGAAGTTTCATAGTCCGTCTCGGACATCACCTTCAGGCCGCTGGTAATATTGATTGGATTTGCGATATTGATGTCTGGCCCAGATGCTTGTGCCTTTGCACCGCATCCATTGTTGCAAACAAATGGCCGCTTCAACCTCTTAAGCACACATAGACTATCGCGGACTTCATACTCGTCGTTTGGACATACCAAATAGACGGCAGCGCCTAGGGTCGTGTTGCTCCCCGGTGGGCCACCATCAAGATAACGAATCCAGTGACACCCGCGTATCTTATCGTCGCCATCGATGGCGCCCAGGTACGTTGCGAGAGGGTTGAAGCTTTGATGCTGGATCTGACAGGCTTCCTCTGCGCTGCCCGCAAACACAAATGTTATGCCCCCATTACTATCGGTGGCAATGGTCTTCCAAAGGCCGACTTGAACTTCCGGGTAAGCTCGTAACTCCGGCTCTTGTGCCGCTGCTGGTGTTGAGACGAAAGCAAAAGCGATCAGCCACATCAGCACGGCTAAGCTGCGAACCATAAAATTCATCACAAAACTCACAGGTAGAATTAACTAAAATAAAGCAATCTGTGTTGCTTCATTACGCAAGCGAAATGTTGCTGCGGCTGCCGTTGATTTGCAGTTGGGGGTTAGGTCGATGGCTGGGCAGCGGGCAAGTTTTTGAATGTCCGCTTTGGAGGCGCTCGAAGATTGGCCTAAATGACGAGGTTTGGCGCATTTGAGACTGTCCGCATTTTGGTTGAACTTGGCCGAAAGCGGATGGTCTGCTTTGGGGGGCGTGGGCGGTGAAAGCTGCCTTTTAATGGCGAACAGATTTTTCCAACAAATCCCGGAAGCTCCGGGTCTATTGCAAACCGCACCTACTTCGTGATGGTTGCTTCCCTGACCCTCATTAATCGTTCAGGCGCGAATTCAAGGCAGACAGTTCGGCGCTTTCACGCTTTAGAGGGCGTGAAATAGGACAAACTTCTTGCACGTAGGAATTCAGGGTGTTGGCCAGATTCTCGCCAATTAGGCGGTAATAAACATATTGGCCACGCTTTTCACCGGCGATTAAACCAGCGTTCTCGAGGATCGAAAGATGCTGCGAGACTGCAGGCTTAGACATCTCAAAGCGTGCAGCAATCTCACCCGCACTGAGCTCTGCCTCAGACAAATAAGCAAGGATCTTCCGTCGGGGGGTAGAGGCGAGTGCTTCGAAAATTTTCTGCATGGCTATAATTAAGGAATAAGCTAATCACTTGACAAGCCCTTTTGTGTGATTAAGCTATGAGTTAATTACTTTGCAAATTGGGAGGGGGCAATGGAGGCCAGCCAACAAGGGGAAGACCGCTGTCGTGTAAACAGCCTTGAGGAGACACCTGGCTGCGATCCTACGCGCGGCTCGGTGCATTGGGACCCCGTGCACTCGCTTTGGAATGGTGGAATGCTTGCCGCTTCGATCATACTCGGCCCAGTCTTGATGACCTGGGACGCGGTCTTGGTCTTCCTCCTTCTGACAGGTGCATCTCTGCTCCTCGGGCATAGCGTTGGTTTTCACCGCCGACTTATCCATCGCAGCTTTGCCTGCCCACTTTGGTTAGAGCGGTTCCTTGTTTGGGTAGGCACCTGTGTCGGTATGAGTGGACCGTTCTGGATGATCAGGACGCATGATTTACGAGATTGGGCGCAAAGGAACCCGGATTGCCACGACTATCTGGCGCACCGGGGTGGGATGCTGCGGGACTATTATTGGCAGGTTCATTGTCGCCTTGCGCTGGATAATCCGCCTCGCTTTGATCTTGGGCGGATCGGGCGCGATCCGTTCTACCAATTCCTAGAACGAACATGGATGTTGCAGCAGCTCCCCATTGCGGCTGTGCTATTTGGCCTCGGTGGGTGGAGTTGGGTGGTTTGGGGCGTTTGTATGCGGGTGAGCGCATCTGTCACGGGTCATTGGTTTGTTGGCCATTTGGCACACACGCGCGGGCCGCAGAGTTGGCAAGTTGTAGACGCCGGTGTTCAAGCCCACGACGTGCCATGGGCTGCAATCCCTACTATGGGCGAGGCTTGGCACAATAATCATCATGCTTATCCGGGTTCGGCACGAATGGGGCTCTATCCCAGGCAGTCCGATTGGGGCTTTAGATTTATCTCGCTCCTCGAACGCCTGGGCCTAGCATGGGATATCATCCTACCCGAGCATTTGGACCGCGCGCGGGCCATTAGTCCCATTCACTCGGGTTTGATTTCGGAGCAGCGAGAGCTCGGGAGTCTGACATTATGAGCACCTTTTTCACTGAACTTGCCCGGCGAGTGCGCTATCTGGTGCTTTCGCTCGCACTCATTGCTAGCCAAAATCTTGTCGTTTGGAAGGCAATGCAAACTTTTGCACCTGAGTCATCGCTTGACTCAGAGTTTTGGCTAACCCCATTGCGAAGCGCGCTTGAAATCATAGGCCTTCCACCTCTGTGGGGGGCCTTGTTTTTCGCCTATTTTCTCGGGGTCGCCTATATACTTGCTTTGCTCGCATTCAGCCTCGCCCGCCGAACAAAGCGTGGCTTCACGCTTGCGGTGTTGAGCGTGGTTCCTGTGATCCAGCTTGGCGCGATCGTCATCCATGCCCTTCTCCCGGCTAGGAAAGAAGCCAAGGATGATAGTGGCACTTCCAATCACGTGGCAAAGAGCATTGTCGTGGGGGTGATAGCTGGCACTGCAATCATTGTCCTTGCAGTCCTCATCTCTGCTGTCACATTTGGTGCCTACGGTTGGGGCCTTTTCGTGATGACGCCTTTTCTGGTGGGCGCGGTCACTGGCTACTTGTTAAACTCAGAGTCCGACCTTGGGCTGCCTACAACGCTAAGCCTGTCCCTATTGGCTGGCGGGCTCGGAAGCCTCGCCCTTATTGTTATGGCACTGGAAGGAATCGTTTGCATTTTACTCGCAGCCCCCTTGGCCCTGCCCTTAGTGATGATCGGCGCTAGTTTGGGTCGGGCTATTGCCAAGGCTCGCCATACGCGTGGCACCCCACTCATGAGTGTTGCCGTGCTGCCAATAATCTTCATGCTGGAGGGAGCTATTCCACCTGAAGCGCCGATTCATACGCGCTATGATGTCGAAATTAGTGCGCCGGCGGAAAAGGTCTGGGCTGCCTTAGTCAGCGATGAGCCAATTAGAATTTCGCCGGGGTTACCTGCCGTTGCGGGCCTCGCCTATCCAATCAGCTCGAAACTTCAGGGTGAAGGCGTCGGTGCAAAGCGCGTAGGCTCCTTTTCCACTGGCCAAGCGACAGAAGTCGTCACCATGTGGGTTCCCAATAAACTGCTAGCCTTCAAGGTCCAGCATCAGCCTGCTGCCATGGAAGAAATGAGCCCTTATCGGCGGGTCCATGCCCCGCATGTAGAAGGCTATTTTGTAACCGGTGAGACCCGTTTTGATCTGGTCCCCCTTACAAAGGATCGGACGCGGCTACAGATAACTTCAGAACATGTGCTAGGAATTGATCCGATCCCCTACTGGGAGCCCATTGCGCGCTTAGCAATCTGGTCCAACGTAAGTCGCGTTCTCGAGGACATAAAGGCAAAGTCGGAGACATGATCGACATTTGGTTTGCAGAATAAGCTCTGCTTGGGTTTGGCAACAGCATTTGACCCCTTTCTACCTCACCAGCCGGCGAAAAACTGCTCGCGCATGCGGTTCCAGATGTATGACTGGTTGGTTCTTGTGCCTCGAACGAATTACCACTCTTGGCCGAAAGCGGTTGGTCTGCTTTGTGGGCGCGGGCGGCGAAAGCGGACGTTCATCTCAACGGCGACGTCTAACTTCCATTGGTCGGAAAAGTGAGAGCACGTCACTAGTAGCATCTATAAAGCCGCATAACGAAAGGCCGTCCGTCAAGGGATTTAAAATGGTCAGAGTATGTCACTGCTGCCATTTCGCCCGGTCGATTTAGTGCCTGTAACATTTGCTCCTGCACTCTAAAGTACGCCCTTTTCGACTCATTAACTGTAAGTTGCAGTCCATCTGCAAAGAAAGATTTTTCTGCAATTTTGATACTAGTCGAGCCTTCTACAGTGCGGTCTGATAGCGATAGTGGACCCACAACTGTTGTAAAAGTGTTCGGATTATTTTGGGCATTGATTGCACCAACAATTTGAGTAGCTGTACTAAGAACGAATAATCCTCCGAGGCAGGCAAATACGGAAAAGACAAGTTTATCCTTTCCGTATTGTTTTGTTATGCCATAGTACACAAAAAAAGCTACAAAGCTTCCTATAATGCCTACCATTACAGCTTCCAAAGAGCTGTAATGGTAGGTTTCCAGACAATTTACTGATTTTATCGCTGCGTTAATTATATGGCTCCGTTCGTAGCAAAAAGCCCGCAAACTTAATTCCAGAAATGCGCTTCGCGCGGTAGGACGCATTCCAACAAAGGAATGCACCATCGTCAAGCAACTCCTGAGATCATTTAAGTCGGAAGTTAGCCAAAGCACTTATAACGGGTTCACGCCGCAATTCGCTTGCCTTGAAGCTGCCCGACAAATCTTCCTGCGCAAGCTGTGAGGTCAAGGGGCTTATCGACTTCGCCGACACCCCATCTTGCGCGCTCAAACTCGACTTAAGCCTTTGCCTAGGCAGGGCCTGCGGCAAAGGCTGTCCAAGTAAAAAACCATAGCCAATACCGCAACGAAAGAGGTGGTGCAGTCCTGTCGGACCGCACCCTACGAGCTGGCTTTCAAACGTCCGCTTCCAAGCAACCGAAAACCCCAGGCCAAACGACAACCCTTGGCGCAAAGCAGACCCTCTACCGCCCCAATCCATACCCAAGGCTAAGGTCCTGCACCGCCTGGACAGCGCCACCGCGCCCAAGGCTGCTAAGGCTGACGTTATCGCCGATATTGATTGCGCTATCGATGGGTGTTGGGACCATGACCACGTGATTACCCATGCCCGAGGCCCGTTCGAGGAGCGCAACACGGCCAGCGTGCAGCTCTTCAAACGAGCCAACCCGCCAGCCGTCATAAACGGTGTGACCGGGGGCGGTGAGGGTGCCGCGCCCTTGCTCGACGAGGGTATCGCTGAGGGCATTAATCTCTGCCCCTTGAAGCGCGTCCTTTGCCCCGTCATGGAACGAGAAGACCCCGTCTTGATCGCAAGCCCCAAGCCCTGCCCGAATGTGATCTTGAGCCCGTGATGCGAGGGCCTGATCGATGCGGGCATCTCCTGTAAAGAAGCGCTCCTCGCCATGACCGATCCGGTCCAGCTCCCGATCAAGGGCGGTAAAGGCCGTCGCCCCTAATTGCTCTTCGAGCGAGTGATAGGAGAGGCGCGAGAGATGGCCAGTCTCATCCACATGAGCCCATGATCCCTTTTGAAGATGATCGACCAGAGGCGACCTGGTGTTGACCATGGTTTTGGTCTTGTTGCCGGTATCAAGGATCAGGACGCTGTTGCCAGTGGCGCGACGTTCGAGGCCTACAACCTCACCAACCAGTTCCTCACCTCGCTCATGGAGCTTGGTCGTACTACGCGTCTTGGTGATATCGACGCGTGACCTCTCGGCTAGCGTCTCTGTCCAGCCTTCTTTGAACGCCATCACATTTCGGCGGACTTCTGTGGCAACACCGCGTGTTTCCAACTCGCGCGCACGTGCGCGCAGCGCATTGCCCCAGATGGCTTGATCGGGGTCTCGACCACCTAGGTCTTGGAGCCGAACTTCTCCTCGTCCATCAAGCTCTGCTGCAAGGGCCTTATCCAGCCGACTGAAGCCCTTGGCATGGATGTCGCGATCTAGGGCCATACGCTCATCGAAGATCGAGCGCTCTCCTAGTTCTGCTGTAGCGCGTTCCCGTGCCTGATGGCGAAGCCCGTGAGAGAGATAATCGCGGGGAATACGTAACTCATGACCCTCGCGTGTCCTGCCTCGCAAGATGACATGGGCATGGGGATTATCCGTATTCCAATGGTTGATGGCGACCCATTCTGTCCCAACACCAAGGTCGCTTTCCATCTGCCCCATCACATCGCGAACATATTCCTGAAGATCTTCCATGCGCGAAGCACTCTCTGGGGCGATCATAATCCGGAAGTGACGCGGGTCTTCCTGGGTCCAGTCATCGAGCTCGCGTGAGAGGCCTTCAACCTTATCCCGATAAGCATCATAGAACTGACCCTGCTCATCATCTCGCGCTGCTCCATCCCGACCAAGATAAGCTGCATGGGCGGCAAGCTTCGCGCTACCCGCGCGATGGGCAGAGAAGGATACCTTGATCACAACGCGTTGGCGTCTGTCCGAGCTAAACCCTCCACCAACCCGAGCGCCACCCCGAAGCGAAACACCCGCCCCAAGTCGCGCGCCACCTATCGCCTTACTCAAGCGGGCACCCAAGGCCCCAGATCTCGCATCGCCGCGACGCCCAACAGCAAGGCGGATGTTCAACTCCTCAGATCCGCGCTCTGCCATGCTTGGGCTCCTGAATGACCATGCGTTGTCACGCCATGTGACACACAAGGAAGTTGTGACTTGCCACCAACAACTTCCATAAAACATAGCACATACAGGCCCTTGAGCAAGTGAAAACTTGCTCTTTATCTTGCTGTATTCAAATATTCGTGCTTATATTGGTTGTAACTTCAAATGGATACAAGCTATGATAAAGTACTATACTACGATACAATCTATGTTTAGAAGTTTCTGGCTGCAATTTCTACATGGCGACAACTCGGGGTGGGGTAAAAAACTTGTCTGGTTGCTCAAATCGGGCGCTGTGATGCTCGTCTGGCTTGAGTTCCTCACACTTTTTGCAGCTTGGCCGGGAAGAGTTCCGCATGAGGAATTAGGGCTGGTGTGGCTGAACCTTCTAGGCATAGAGTTTCGGGCACCTTGGGCGGGCATCGCCTATGTCTTTACACCGGATGGCCGTACCGGAGGTTGGCTCTGGTTGATGCGCCTATGTGGCGTGATCCTGACGCTGCCGGGCATAGGGCTGGCCCTCCTCTATGCGGGGCTTCCGCCCAAGCGGCCTGCCAAGGGTGACCGCTTTGCGTATGGCGGACATTTGCTCGATCAGGCTAAGTCATCAGGGGTCATTGTGGGCCATGCGAAGGGCTTGCCTTGGCAGAAGATGCCAGACCTTGTCAGGCTTCGTCCGTCTACGGACATACTGATCCTTGGCTCCGGCCCTCAGGCCACTGGAGCGTTCCAAGCAGCGCTTAAAAGCTTTGATGGTGCGATCCTGCGCTTTGGTAAGGAGCGGCTCTTTGGCGAGCTGATCGATGACCGGGAGATTTTGCGTGTAGCTGAAGGGGCTATCGCCAACTTCCCGCTCGATCCCTTGCGTCAAGTCCGGACCGGGGTCCTTGCATGGGGAGATGTGTGGGTGATGCTATCGCCTTGTGGCTTCAATGAGCGTCAACGTGTCTTGGCGACGGCCCTTTTGGTTCACGGCCTTGAGACGCTTCGGCCTGCTGATCGAACCTTTGCCGGGGTGATGGAAAAACTTCCTAGTCCCGATCAGCTCTACGCGCGTTTGCACGGTTGGCTTGAGGCGACAGAGATCTTGAAGCCAGAGGCCTATGATCAGGTGTTTGGCCTTCTCAACTACTGGGCACAAACGCAGGAGCAGGTGGCGGAAGATCTGGCCATAATACCTGAACGCTTGTGGGCGACCCAGAAGGGCTGGAGTTATTATCTGGGCTGGGCACCTCTGCCGACCTTGGCCAACATCTGTGAGTATGGCCCTCGCGTTCTCTCCATCGAGATCAGAGCTAAGAACGCGCGTGATGACTTTGATCCAGTGAGTTTGCCGCTGATGCATGCGATCACGCAACTCCGCGTCTTGTTCCGCGAGGCGCTCACTTCTGGCAATCGTCCCGTACTGGTCGCCCTTGAGCCTGACATGCCAGATGAGCTTTCTCGGATGATCAAGGCGGTACACGCCGACCTCAAGCGCAGCGGGGTCTCATTCCTCGTACATGCAAGATCAACCAGAGAAATAAGAGCTTCCTTCAAGCTTGGTCTCCAAGAACCCATGTGCTCGGTCTTCGACACAGTCATCATGACTGAGCCCGACTACATGAGTTTCATTGAAGTGGTCGATAATCGCGCAATCTCGAGCGAAGGGGTAAGGCATGTTCGGCCTGGTGAGGTCTTGATCGCTGAAACTGGGCGTCTTCCGGTTCGCTTGCATCCGGCGGATCCCTCCATGGTTCGCATGGCTTCTTATACGCCGACCGACAAAATTCAGCGGCCAGAGCCTTGGAGTGAGGCTGCGGTCTCCTATCCACTAGGGGCAAGTTTGCCTAAACAGGTGGTGGTGAAGATACCCAAGCAGAAGGTGACAAAGCGACAGGAGATAGTGC
>NZ_JBMLTR010000032.1:0-2577 GCF_049239865.1 Aquidulcibacter sp. | reverse complement strand
AATCTGGAGGTTTCTGTGAGGTCGAGTATCACAGAGGGTCTGTCCTGGCGCGGGCGGCGACCTCATTGAAGCCGGATTGAGCGAATCTGCGTGGAGTGATGGGCCCTATGGGATTAGTGGCAATGCGCTGGTTTTTGGTGCGCCGTTTTGAAGGACCGATGGACCCTTTTGCATTCAGTGATGGGTGGGATGTTAGCGCTTGTCACGGCTATTGACCCTTCAATTGGCTGTTGGAGCGGCGTCGTGCCTCCGTCATTGCGCGGCAACACTGGATAGTCATCGTGGCAGGCATGGGAGAGCATTGCGTGGTTGGGTCGGTCCCGCGACGCTGTTCTTGGTGGTTTTGAGCAGTATTGTATGATCATGAGGTGTCTGGCCATGGTGGCGATGGCCCCTCCCTTTGTCTTTGCGTGGGCCAGCGCGGCAGCGCGGCGATCACGCTAAGAGTGCCGCCACAGCAGGGACAGATGGAAAGATTAAAGGTGGGACGCAGTTTTTTAGCGTGGTCAGTTGAGCCAGCTCTACCAATGTCGCTTTGCCCCACAGGCGCTTGGTCTGCGTGGGCGAGTTGCTGGCGTATGATCGCCAGCTTGGTGCGACGGTATCCATTGGCAAGAAATCCATAATGCCGGATCCGGTGAAATCCATCGGGTAAGGTATGGATAAGGAAGCGGCGTATGAACTCATGGGGGTGAAGCGACATGACTTTTTGTGCATTAGCATGGCGATAGTCACGCCAGGTAAATGCCACGCTGTCCTCATCAGCGCTCACCAGTCGGCTGTTGGCAATGGCGACCCTGTGTGTGTAGCGCCCTAGATAGGCAAGGACATGCTGAGGCGATCCAAACGGAGGCTTGGCATAGACGATCCACTTCTTCTTGCGCAACGCCTTTGCTGTTCCAGCGAAGGTGGCGGCGTTACTCAGACCACTAAGTTCGCCAGAGAAGCGCAATAGCCCAGCCGCGTAGGCCGCCAAAAGCTGTTCCATGAAGAGCCGCGCGAACAGGCGCGAGAGGACGTGGATGGGCAGGAAGAAGCGGGCTTTGGTGTTCAGCCACTGTCCCGTCGAGGCGAGTGCACCACCAGGGACCAAGCAATGAATGTGGGGATGGTGCGTAAGCGCCTGTCCCCATGTGTGCAGAATAGCGAGGAAGCCAACCTCGCCGCCAAGGTGACGCGGGTCACGAGCGATGGTCTTGAGCGTCGCAGCCACTGCGTTGAACAATATCCCATAAACGATGGCCTTGTTGTGGAAGGCGATCTGCGCGACCTGCTCTGGCACAGTGAACACGACGTGAAAATAAGGCACTGGTAACAGGTCAGCTTGGCGATCTTCCAGCCATTGTTCGCGGGCTGTGCTCTGGCACTTGGGGCAATGGCGATTGCGACAAGAATTATAGGCAATACGGGAATGCGTACAGTCTTGGCAGGCTTCAACATGGCCTCCCAGCGCGGCTGTCCGGCAAAGCTCGATAGCCGACATAACACGGCGCTCTACGCGGCCAAGATGGCCTTCGCGGCTATGACGATAGGCATGGCCATGGCGAGCAAAGATGTCGCCGACCTCGAGATGGGCGCGCATAACCCGCTCTCACGGGAGGGGTTCGCCGAGTGACAAGCGGTCAAATGGGCTGGTTGTGTTGGCGATGGTGCTGGCCGCTACATGGGTATAGCGTGCCGTCGTCGACAGATTATTGTGTCCCAGTAAAACTTGGATAATACGAATATCAGTGCCACCCTCCAAAAGATGGGTCGCAAAGCTGTGGCGAAGCGTATGCACGCTAACCTTCTTGACCAGACCCGCCGCCTTAGTCGCAGAGCGGCAGGCCCCATGCAGCACCTGCACATCAATGGGCTTGTCGCCCCGACCAGGAAACAGCCAAGTCTGGGGGCGAGCCAATCGCCAATAGGTCCGCAATATGCCCAGCAGTTGGGGCGACAACATCACTGTGCGGTCCTTGGCTCCCTTGCCGTGACGGACTTGGATCACCATCCGGTCGCTATCGATATCCGATACCTTGAGACTGATCGCCTCAGATGCGCGCAACCCCGCCGCGTAAGCGGCTGTCAAAGCAGTACGCGCCTTCAACGATGGGACGGCTTCCAAAAAGCGAACCACCTCGTCAGCACTCAAGATCGCAGGCAACTTGCTAGGCGTTCGCGCATAGACGATCCGCTCTGGGATATCGGACTGTTCCAGCGTTATGCCATAAAAGAAGCGCAGCGCACACACAATCTGGTTCAGCGCAGGCCACGAAATGTTCTGGGAAACCAGATAAACTTGGAAAGCGCGAACATCTTCCAATCCCAACTTGTCTGGCGAGCATCCAAAATATCGACTGAACTTGCTCACCGCGTGCAAATAAGAACGTTGCGTTGCAAGGGAAAGGTTGCGAAGGTTCATGTCGTCGATCATACGACGACGCAGCGGGTGAACCGCTGTCATGGTCTCGGTTAACTTCTGGGGCATGGGGTTGTCTCCTGTTGATAAGCTGGTCTCAGCAACCAAACCTTCTCATCAGGAGACCATCCCAAACAACATAAATCCCACTCCCGCGTCAGCGGGTTCGTTCAATC